>JAYTAT010001103.1:0-1006 GCA_043737315.1 Archangium sp. | reverse complement strand
GGGTCGGCCGTACCGCACCGCGTGCATCAGCAACGGCACCCGCGGCAACCACACCGCACCCGCCAGCAGGCACACCACACAGCTGAGGCTCACCAGCCACACGCGTCGGGACATGCGGCCCTGCTGTGCAACTCAGAAGCCGGCGGACAGCTCGATCATGAAGGTGCGGCCGTACTGCGGCACCTTGGAGAACGCCGTCTCGCTGAGCACCGGCACCACGTACCGCTGGTCGAGCAGGTTCTGCACACCCGCGAAGTACCGAATGGGCCCGTACTCACCCGACAACCCGAAGTTCAAGAGGAACGCTTCACCCGCAGACGTGCCGTCTTGCGCGCGTCGGCCCGATTGAAAGACACCCTGGCCCGACAAGCGCACGAGCCCTTCCTTGAGCGGCACCATCGCGCGCAGAGATGCGATGTGCATCGGGTATGCGCCGCCGGTGATGTCGGCACCACCGAGCATCACGAACGAGTACGACGCGTCGACCAGCGTGAAGCGGCCCGGCTGCCAGCGCAGTTCGATCTCCGCGCCGCCTGCGGTCAATCGCCCGGGCGAGTTTCCGTACGACAGACACTGCGCGGGCTCCGCGACGGTGCCGCAGGCGGGCGTGACGAGCGTCTCTTCGGTCAACACCACGAGTTGGTCGATGAGGTTGAAGTACCCGCCCGCGGTGATGCGCAGCTCGCGCGTGAGATCGTGGGAGTGTTCGCCCTCGAAGGTGGTGATCAGCTCAGGGCGTGGCGGCACCGCGGGCGCGATCAGGGTCTGGGCATCGGAGAACGTGGTCTCGTAGATGGTCGGCGCCCGGAACGCGCGGCCCACCACGATCTTGGTGATGCCACCGTCGTAGAGCTTGGCGACGACCGCCCCGCGGGGGGACAGCGCGATGCCATCGAGGTCGAAGTATTTGTCGACGCGCATGCCGGCCTGAATGAACACCTGGCTGATCACCTGCCACTCGTCGAGCAGCGTGGCCGAGAGCAAGACGCGCGTGTGGGGATCTTCC
>JAYTAT010001102.1:0-2342 GCA_043737315.1 Archangium sp. | reverse complement strand
TGATCGTCAGCGGGCCTGGGTGACCCTGGTCGGTACCCCCCTTGGGCGGGTCTTCGGAACCAAGGGCATGGTCGCTACCAGGGATGGCTGGGTGGGTGAGGTGCACGTCGCTCGCCCCGAACCCAAGGTGGAAGGCGAGCCTGCTGATCAACCTGTGTGGGGCGGGCCTACACAGGTCGAGCCTTAATTTTCCCCCATGGTGGGTTTTGACGCGCGTTACGCTGTGCGCGCTTGTCCACCGCCACCAAACGCCAGCCAATTCCCTTCGGGAAGTACCTGCTGCTCGACCGCGTCAACATCGGCGGCATGGCCGAAGTGTGGCGAGCCAAGACGTTCGGCGCCGGAGGTTTCGAGCGCATCGTCGCCATCAAACGCATCTTGCCGAACATCGCGGAGGACGAAGAGTTCATCTCGATGTTCCTCGATGAGGCGAAGATCACCGTTCAGCTCAATCACGCGAACATCGCGCAGATCTACGAGCTCAACAACCTCTCGAACTCGTACTTCATCGCGATGGAGTACGTGTCGGGCAAGGACCTGCGCGCGGTCTTCGATCGATGCCGCAAGCGCGGTGAGCCCGCCCCGATTCCGCTGACCTGCTACGCGATCGCCCAATGTTGTGAAGGCCTCGACTACGCGCACCGCGCGAAGGATCGCCAGGGCCGCGACATGAGCATCGTGCACCGCGACGTGTCGCCGCAGAACGCGCTCGTCTCGTACGACGGCGAAGTGAAGGTGATCGACTTCGGTATCGCCAAGGCCGCGGGCAAGGCCACCAAGACCCAGGCCGGCATCCTCAAGGGCAAGTTCGGCTACATGAGCCCGGAGCAGATTCGCGGGCTGCCGCTCGATGGCCGCAGCGACATCTTCGCGATGGGCGTGTGCCTCTACGAGATGCTCACCGGTGAGCGCTTGTTCGTCGGCGACTCCGATTTTTCCGTGCTCGAGAAGGTCAGGAAGGTCGAGGTGCTGCCGCCTTCGCACTTCAACCGGAAGATCCCTGACGCGCTCGAGCGCATCGTCATGAAGTCGCTCGCCAAGGACGTCGACGATCGCTATCAGCACGCGACCGAGCTGGGCGAAGAGCTGCGGGCCTTCATGTATTCGACGGGCACGCCCTTCGCGCGCAAGGACCTCGCGGCCTTCATGAAGGCCACCTTCGCGGAGGACTACGAGAAAGAGCGCGCGCGCATCACGGAATACGCCGAGGTCAAGGCGCCCGAAGGCATGCTGGCCGCAGCCGAGATGGGTTTCGGCGTCGGCAGCGTGCCGCAGATGGGTGGCGCAGCGCAGAGCCCCAGCGCGGTCACCTCGGTGCCCACGCAGATGCCGATCAGCTCTTCGCCGGGTGCTGCAGGCGGCACCTCGCCCGGCTTGCCCCCGATGGTTCGCCCGGTGCCTCCCACGCTCTCGCCCCCGGTCAGCCGGCCGCCCAGCTTGACCAGCATGCCGCGGCTCACCGCGGTCGCGCCGATGCTGACCAACGGCAAAGAAGAGCACGAGGCCACCATGATGGCCGACGGCATGGGCGGGGCGTTCGACGAGCCCGACACCAACCCGGGCCAGCAGACGGTGCGGCCCGATGCCACGCGTGCGCTCAACATGCGCAACCGCCCCGCGGTGGTCTCCGAGGTCGCGACCGATCCCGGCCGGCCCGCGCTGGCGCCCCCGGTGATGCACGAGCAGCCCCGGCGGCAGACCCGCAATCTGCCGCCCGCGCCCGTGCAGGCCGCTGCGCCTCCGCTGATGTCCAGCGAGAGCTCGCCCACGCTGGCCGGCGTCCCACATCAGACGCTGCACGTGCCCCCCATCGCGCCACCCGCCCAGGGCAACACGCGCCTCATCGTCGCGCTTGCAGCGATCGTCGCGTTTTTGATCCTGGGCATCGTGGCGGTGATGGCGTTCACGCCCGCGGCCACCGGACTGTTGATGATCAACGTGCCTGACGCGGTGGCCACCACGGCGACCCTGAACATCGACGGCAAGGCGATCACCGATGATCAGGGCCACCCGATTAAAGAGTGGCCGCAAATGCGTGCGCTCCCCGTGGGCAAACACACGGTGATGTTGAAGGCGCCCGGGCACGAGCCGCTGATCGAGACGATCGAAGTGCGTGAGGGCAACGAACCCGCGCAGCTCAAAGGCGAGCTGAAGAAGAAGTGAAGCGGACACCGCCGCTTCATCCAGGAAGCCAGTGAAACCAGAGACGATCTGGTCTCTTCCCAAGAAGGAAACACCATGGTCCGCAAGAAGACAGATGACCCACTGGCGGGGCTCCCGCAGTGGGCGCAGAAGCTCGCCCAGCGGTACTACACGCGCACGGTCAGTACCTTCGTGTTGTA
>JAYTAT010001101.1:0-2342 GCA_043737315.1 Archangium sp. | reverse complement strand
TGAGCCTCGAGCTGCTCTCGCTCACCGTCGACCGCTTCGAGCGCGGCACGCCGGTGGGCCACGAGTTCCTGGTGCACGCGGGTGCGTTTCTGCGGCTCCACCCGGAGGCATTGGCAGAGCTGGTGGAACAGTTCGCCTCGCCCGCCCTGAGTGCGAAGGGCCGCGGGCTGTTGCTCGACGTGATGGTGGAGGCCGGTGACGCCGCGGCTCAGGGCGCCATGCGAACCGCATTGAGCTCGGCGCCGGCGCGCGAGACGGCCCAGTCAGCGTCGCGGCTGGTGCAGCGCTTCTCCTTCTTGCGGCAGCCGACGGCCGAGTCGGTCGACTTCCTCGCGGCAGAAGCGCTCCGCGCGCGTCAATCGGGTGACCTCACCTTTGCGCAAGGGGCCGTCGTGGCGCTCGGTTCGTGCGTTCGCAACTTAGAGCAGCGGGGAGAATTCGCGTTGGCCGAGCAGACCAACTCGAAGCTCCGGGCAGAAGTGCGGGAAGCGCGCGACGGCACTTCGCTGCAGAAGCGCGGCGCGCTCGCGGCGCTGGGCAACGCGGCGCGGCCCGAGAACGTCGAGACCATCCTCGATCTCGCGCATGACTCAGATCCGTTGGTGCGTGACCAGGTGGCGGCCGCGCTGCGCTCGGTCGATTCGCCTCGCGCCCGGTCGACCCTGCTCGAGCTCGCTTCGGAGGGATCGACGGCCATCGCCATCAGCGCGCTCGGCTCGCTCAAACACCAGACCTTTGCGTCGGCCGATTGGCAGCAGCTCGCAGAGCTCGTCTCGACTGGAAAGCTGCCGGTTTCGGCCGATGGCGCCCTGCTTCGCCTGGTACTCGAGCGGTGGGCCGAAGCGGGCCTCAGTGGCCGGCAGATTCTGCTGGTGATCGTGAGCCGTGGTGGTGGGGCGGAGAACGACCTGATTGCGCGCGCAGAGCAGGTGCTGGCAGGGGGCTGAGCAGAAGGGGCCGCAATGAGCGGGCCGTGCGACTACGGTGGCCCCCGTGTCGATGTCTGCCGCTGTCTCTGCCGTGACGGGCAATCCCCGGAACGAACACCGTGACTCGCTTCGCCGTGCGACCCGGTTTGGAACCCTGATTCTGCCCCTGTTTCTCGGGCTCGATCTGTTGATGGTCTTTTCGCTCTACCCAGAGACACCGGTTCTGTGGGTGGTGCTTGCGCGGGTGGCAGCGACGGGCTCGGCCCTCCAGGCGTTCCTCATCGCCCGAAATTCCCGGTTCAGCGATCGGGCGGCGCTCGTTTCGCACGTGTGCTGCATCGCGGCGCTTTCGCTCGTGATTGCCCTGTACTGCGTCTGGTTCGGTGGCCCTGCGAGCAACTACATTCAGGGCCTGACCATCGTGGTGCTGGTGCGCTCGAGCGTGGTTCCTGAGCGCTTCAGCATCGCCGTTCGCTACGTGGGGTTGATGATGACGACCTATCCGCTGGTGATGCTGATCGCCGCGACGCTTCACCCGCACCCCGAATGGTTCACCCAGCGCGAGCTGGCGATGTTCGTGACCAACTACATCCTCGTGGGGGCCGCAATGCTGGGAGGAGCCGGTGCTTCTCACCTGGTCTGGGCGGCGCGGCAGCAGGTCTTCGAGGCCCGCCGCCTGGGCCGGTACCGGCTCGAAGCGCCCATCGGCCGCGGAGGTCAGAACGAAGTGTGGCTTGCGTGGGACACCACGGGTCAGCGTCAGGTCGCGCTCAAGGTACTCCGCTCTGATGCGACCGCGGAGGCGCTGGCCCTCTTTCGGCGGGAAGCGCAGATCGCCCGCTCGCTCGAAGACCCGCACGCGGTGCGCATCCTCGACTTCGGAGCCAGTGACGACGGCATCCACTATCTGGCGATGGAGTTCCTCGACGGCGCCGATCTCTCGTTGCTGCTTCGTTCGAATGGTCCGCTCCCGGCCCACCGCGTGGTGCACTTCGCGTTGCAGGCCTGCGCGCCGCTGCAGGAGGCGCATGACAAGGGCCTGGTGCACCGTGACGTGAAGCCGGCCAACTTGATGGCGCTGCGCACCGAAGGCGCTCAAGACACGCTCAAGCTGCTCGACTTCGGCATCGCGCGCGCGCTCGATTCAGGCGTCGAGACGCGCACCGGGGTGATTCGCGGCACGCCTGCGTATCTCGCACCTGAAGTCTGCAAAGGGCAGAGCGCGACCGCGGCCGCCGACATCTACGGCCTGGGCGCGACGCTGTACCACCTGCTCTCGGGTGTACCGCCCTTCGAGGGCAGCGATGTCGCCGTGCTCGCGCAGAAGCTCACCAGTGCGCCGAGGCCGCTGCGGGAGCGGAACGCCTCCATTCCCGAGGACGTCGCGGCGGTGACCATGCGCTGCCTCGACCC
>JAYTAT010001100.1:0-2345 GCA_043737315.1 Archangium sp. | reverse complement strand
GCTGGGACGCGCACAACCCAGACTTGAACCACCGCGACCCCGGCTACACCGAACACGTGGCGCCGCCGAAGGCGTAAGCCGTTCCGCGCGCAACCGCTGCACCGATCAGAGAAACCTGCGCAACGCCGGGTTCTGAAGGAGCAGCGGCCCCGGCTTTTCCGTCTCGAGGATCCTCTTGAACGGCGCAGCCTCCTTGCCGAGCTTCGTCGCTGCGTACTTTCCCAACACCGCGAGCGTCGGACGGCCGGTCGGAGGAAAGTTCGCGTCGGCCAGCGCCACCGTCACGCCCTCGAGCACCTCTTCCCACTTCTCTTCGTAGGCGCTGACCGCCAACCTGCCGGTCACCAGCACCTTGCTCCGCTCGACATGTCGACGCGCTTCGGCGAGCTCGCCGGCCTCGAGCAGCATGAGCACGCGCCACGCCTCAGCTGCGTCCTTCACTTCCCGGGTGTGCCGCAGATCCAGCCACTGTGAATCGAGCGCGCGCGACGCGAGCGTCAGTCCCTCTTTCGTGGCGCCTTCGAAGAACCGGGTCACGCCGAACATCAGCACGTGTACCGCGTGAAACGCACCCAGCGGCTGCCCCTCAGAGAGCAGCTTCGCGAAGGCGGCGTGTGCACCCGAGAAGTCACCCGCGTTCAGCTTCCCGGTCGCGGCCAGCCCATCTCTGCGCAGCTGGTGCAGGCGCAGCATCGCGTGAGCGCGCCGGAAGATCTGGCCTCGCCACGCCAGGAAGAATGCACCTGCAAGCACCCCCGTCGACCAGACGTACCCCGGCACGCCCGCGAGCGAGGGCTGACGTACCAGGATCATCGCGAGCACCGCCGATACCCCGAGCATCACCGAGAGCTGGCCGCGCCGCCGCTTGTCGTCCCGCGCGTTGACCACCACGAGCTGTGCTTGACCCGGCGTCACGGCTTCTTCGCTTGCCGCACGCTCTTGCACGCGTCGATCAGCTGCTTCTGTCCGGCCAGCGTGGTCGCTTCTCCGGAGCACTCGATGATGCGTGCGCCGATCTTCCGGCTGACCTTGAACGGATACGTATCGACCCACGCCGCGCCGCCCCACGCGAGCACCCAACCATCAGGCAACGTCGACGAGTTCACGAACACCGCGCCCGCATCACTGGCCAGCAGCTCAGCCTTCTCTTCGTCTTTGCTCGAAAGCGAAACGGGCGAGGTGAGCCACAACACGCCGACCCGCTCGGGACAGAGGGTGGTGGGGCAAGGGCCCAACTTCCCGCCCACGCGGCACTCGGCGACCGGGGGCACGAAGGGCCCACACGCGTCAGCCTTCCACCCTTCGGGAAGTTCGATCGCCAACTTCAGCTCGGCGTGCGTCAGCTCGGCGCCAACGACAGACAGCACGACAATCAATGAGAAGGACACCGCGCCCTTCTATCGAAGTCTCGAGGTGAATTCGTAGCAGTGAGGCGTTCGTGCAGACGGACCCGTTCTTGCCTGTGCATCCCCCATGTTCCGTGCACTGGGAGATTTTGCGTTTCGCCGTCACTGGTGGGTGCTCGCCGGCACGGCCGTGTTGCTCCTGGCGTCGGTGGCCTCGCTGCTGGTCGGCGGGAAAATGAGTGGTGCCACCATCACGGGCCTCGAAGCCAGTCAGGCCGACGCGCTCATCGAGAGCGTGGTGGGCCGGCGCACGGAGAATACGGTGGTGTTCCTGTTCCGCTCGAAGACGCTCTCGCCCAGCTCACCCGAGTTCAACCGCGCGATGACCGCTGCGCTCGAGCCGCTTCGTGTAGACGCCTCGGTGGCCAGCGTGGAGACGCCCTCCGAGCTCGACCCGCGTCTGGCCGCCACGCGCATGAATGAAGAAGGCCGCACCGCCTACGCGCTGGTCACCCTGGCGGGCGACCTCAAGCAGGCGCTGGCTCAATATCCACGCGTCCGGCAGACGGTGCGGAGCGATGAGCTCGAGGTGTTGGCCACGGGGCAGGCGGCCTTTCAGACCGACCTCAACGAACAGCTCGAGAAAGACCTGCTGCTCGCTGAGTTGGTCTCGTTTCCGCTTGCGCTGATCGTGTTGTTGCTCGTCTTCCGCACGGTCATCGCGGCGCTGCTTCCCGTCGTGGTGGGCGGTCTTGCGGTGCTCGGCGGAATCGCGGTGGTGCTGGCGCTCTCGCACGTCACTGACATCTCGCAATACACCATCAACGTCTGCTCGCTCATCGGGCTCGGCGTGGCGATCGACTACTCGTTGTTCACCGTGGCCCGGTATCGGGAAGAGCTGGCCGCGGGTCACGACTTTCGCGATGCGCTGGTGCGCGCGGTGGATCACGCGGGCCGGGTGGTCGCCTTCTCGGCGCTGGCGGTCTGTTCGGGGCTCGC
>JAYTAT010001099.1:0-2346 GCA_043737315.1 Archangium sp. | reverse complement strand
ACTGCCGTTCCACCAGCCTGCGGTAGAGACCCTCGGTTCCCACCAGATCAGAGTGCGTTCCCGACTGCACGATGGCGCCCGCGTCGAGCACCACCACACGATCGGCGCCCTTCACGGTGGAGAGCCGATGCGCGATCACCAACGTGGTGCGCCCTTCCATCAACCGCTCCAGCGCCTCTCTGACCAGGTGTTCACTCTCGGCGTCGAGGGCCGAGGTCGCCTCGTCGAGAATGAGAATGCGGGGGTTCTTGAGCACCGCGCGCGCGATGGCCACGCGCTGCTTCTGGCCGCCGGAGAGCTGAATGCCGCGCTCACCCACCAGCGTCTTGTACTTGTCGGGGAAGGTGGAGATGAACGGGTCGGCGTTGGCGAGCTTCGCCGCGGCTTCCACCTCTTCATCGGTCGCCTCGGGCCTGCCGTAGCGGATGTTGTCGGCCACCGAGGTCGAAAAGAGCAGGGGCTCCTGCGCGACCACGCCCACTTGCCGGCGCAGCCACTCGGCGTCGAGCTCAGAGAAGGGCACGCCGTCGAGCTCGAGCCGGCCGCTCGCAGGATCGTAGAGGCGGTAGAGCAACGAGGCGATGGTCGACTTGCCAGCGCCTGACGGGCCCACCACGGCCACCACTTCACCCGGCTTGAGCGCGAGCGAGAAGTTCTGCAGCACCTTCGTGTCGGGGCGGGTGGGGTAGGAAAACGAGACGTCCTTGAAATCGAGCTGGCCCTTCACGGTCGCGAGCTGACGGCCATCGGTGGAAGGGATCTCGGGCTTGCGGTGCAGCAGATCGAACACGCGTTCGGCGGCGCCCGCAGCGCGCTGCACTTCAGTCCACAGCTCGGCCAGGGCGGCGAGGCCGAACGCCAGCTGCATCGTGTAGAAGAGAAACGAGAACAGCGCACCGGGCGTCAGCGCACCCGAGGCCATCATTCGCGCGCCGTACCAGAAGACGAAATCGCCTGCGCCGAAGGCCGCGAAGAAGGCGATGCCAAAGAACATCGCGGAGAGCTTGATTCGTTTGAAGGCGAGCTGAAGCGACGAGTCGACCGCCTCGCGGTAGCGCGCGACCTCTTTCTTCTCGGCCGCAAAACCACGCACCGTGCGAATGCCACCCAACGACTCGACGGCCACTTCACTGGCGCGGGCCAGGGCGTCTTGAGACTCACGCGAAAGCTTGCGCACCCGGCGCCCGTAGAAGACGGCCGAAAGCGCCACCGGCGGCACCACGCCCATCATCATGAGCGTCAGCTTGGGCGAGGTGTAGAGCAGCATGGCCAGCGCGCCTGCAGCGATCATCAGGTTGCGCAAGACCATGCTCAAGCTGGCGGTCACGGTGTTCTGCAGCACCGCCGCATCAGAAGAGAGCCGGCTGGAGAGATCGCCCGTCTTCTGCGTGTCGAAGAAGCCGATTTCCTGGCTGAGCAACGACGCGTAGAGATCGCCCCGCAGCTTGGCGACGATGCGTTCGCCTGCGCGGCTGTAGATGAGAAAACGCAGCGCCGAGGCGATCGCCGTGCCCGCGAAGATGACGATCAGAATGAGGGCCATCTTATCGACGCGGTCGAGGTCGACTGCGCCCGCCTTCAGGCCGAGCAACGACTCGTCGAAGAGCGTGCCCATCGCCCGGGGGAAGGCGAGATTGCCGACGCTGCTGCCGACCAGGAAAATCGTGGCGAAGAACAAGGGCCAGCGCTCAGGCCAGGCCAGTGAGTAGAGACGTTTGAGGGTGACGGGAAGTGGGGGCTTCTTCTCGTTCTTCGAATCAGGTTTGTCGGCCACGCGGTCACCCTAACCACAGGTACGCGCAGGCACACACCTCTTCACCCTTCTTCATCCCCCAAAAGAAGCGAAACGATTCGCGGAGCGCGCGGGTAGCATGCGCCTCCAGCATGGTGTCTCAGGAAGACTCGCTCCTCGGCAAGATCGCGCTGCACTACAAACTCGTCACCCAAGACGCCCTGACCGCGGCCACCCAGCGGCAAGGCGCGATGCAGCAGCCTGCACCACCGCTGGGCGATCTGCTGCTCGAGCTCAAGGTGATCAGCGGCGAGCAGCTCAAGTGGCTGCAGCAGGCACAGCAGCAATACCTGGCCAAACAAGGTGGTGGTGCGGCCCCTGCGGCTTCAGCGCCCCGGCCCGCCGCCGCAGCGCCTGCACCCGCGCCTGCACAACGGCCGCAAGGTCACGTGGTCAACCTGCCCACGGCGCCGGTGCCGGCCGCGATTCCCTCGGCCCGCAAGAGCGTGATCACTTTGAAAGACGTGCTCGCCAGGGCGGTGGAAGCGAAGGCGAGCGACGTGCACATTCACTCCGGCGCGCCCATTCAGATCCGCATCAGCGGGGTGCTCAAG
>JAYTAT010001098.1:0-2347 GCA_043737315.1 Archangium sp. | reverse complement strand
CTTGCATCTTCTTGAGGGCCTCTTCTGCCTTGCCCTCCTTGACCAGCTTCTCCACCTCGTCGAGCGAAGACTGCAGGCCGTCTTCTTCCAGCATCTGCTGAAGCGCTTCTGCGTTCATGAAGTCGTCGCGGATGCCCTTGCTCAGCTCAGCCATGCGCTGCTGCAGCTCGAGCATGCGCTGCTTCAAGTTCTGCATCTGCTCGACGAGCGCTTCCTGGATCTTGGGGTCCTTGGTGCGGCCGAACTCTTCGAGCAGACGCGAGAGTTCCTTGCGGTCATCGCGCAGCTGGTTTGCGAGATCGCGAATGGCGTCGAGCTTGGCGCGATCGAGCAGCGCCTCGAGGTAGAGCACGTTCTTCTCGGCGTGCTGGATGTCGGTGGCGATCGACGTGGCCACCCTGCGCGCGATGTCGTGCGTGAAGGTGCCGTTGCGCGTGTCGACGAACTGATTCTTGCCCGGCGAACCCCCTTCGCGCCCGGCGATGCGCAGCAACACACGGCGCTGCGAGACCACCTGCGAGACGTCGCGGTTCAGCTCGGCGCTGATGTTGAGCAGCGTCGAGAGCAGCTCTTCCGCAGGATCGCGCTCGTCTTTGATTTCCTGCGCGAGCACGGTGAAGTCGCTGGCCAGCTGCACGCCCCGTTCATCGATGGGCTTGCCGGCCACCGCGGCGTCGACTGGCGTGGGGCTCGCGCGATCCGGCGCCTCCATTCGATCGGCGAGGTGATCGACCAGCCGGCCCCACAACTCTTCGGCCTTGGCCAGAGCCTGACGTCGGTGCTCCGCCGAGCTGTAGAGCTTCAGACGCATCGCAGGCGAGACGCCCTTCTTGGGCCCCTTCACAGCGTCGTTGTCGGTCGCCTCGAGGAAGTAGACGACCTCCTGGCCGGGGCGCAGCTGCAGCGGCCCGAGATCCCACTGGAAGCTGCCGCGCGTGGTGCGCCCATCGTCGGGCTTGAGCGAGATGCGTTTGGTCTCGCTCCCGGCGGGCGTGTAGACGAGCTCGAGCGTCGAGAGGCCGTAGTCATCTGAAGCGTCGAACTTGAGCGTGACGGTCTGCTTCGACGGGTCGAGCTCGACGCCGTCGAGCGGTGAGGTGATGCGAGCCTGCGGCGGCTGATCAACCTCGACCGTGATGGATTGATCTGGCCCCTCGGCCACCACGTCCTCACCTTCGAGGAACACCACGTGCCAGGTGCCGCTGTCGTTGAGCACGAAGCTGCCGGTCAGCTCACGACGCTCCAGGCGCAGGGGCACCCGCTGATTGCCGGGGGTGAGCACCAGCGCGGCGCCTTCGATGTCGCGATCGGCCCGGGTCTTCAAGGTCACTTCGGTGCCCGCGGGCGCGCTGACGTCACCGGTGCTCGAAGGAATGGTGCGCACGTCGAGGCCGGTGTGCACGGGGTAGCGGTAGGTCAGCTCGACGTCGCCGGTGATGGGCTGACGGCGCAACGGCTCAGCCGCCTCAGCGGGCATCAACGCCATCGCGAGGCCTGCGCGCAACGTGGCACCCTTCACGAAGATGAGCGCGAGCAACACGAAGACGGTGGCGACCAGAGCCATCGCCGCGCGTTGGGTCGGCTTTTGATCGATGAGTTTGGCGACCGAGAGCCGCGACGCGCGTCTGTCGACGTCGCGCAAGAACGCTCGGGCGAGGTCAGGTGAAAAGTCTTCGCGGGTGCCCAATGCCTTCGAGAGTTCGACGGCAGCGAGCAGGTCGAGGTTGAGCTCGGGAATCTGTGCGGCGAGCGTGCGGGCCGTTCGATCGTCGTCACCCACCCGGCGGCGTGGCAGCACGATGCCGAAGAGCACCATCACCGTCACCGCAGCGGCGGCCGCACCGACGATCAGCGCAAGACCCCCACGCGGCGCGTACGAGCCCACCCACGCGCCCGCGACCAAGAGCACCAGGAAGGTGACGACTGCCAACAAGACACCCTGGGTTTGCAGGGCCCGGGCTTGCGCGGCACGGACCTCTCCGAGCAACCGCAGCGCGCGGCCTTCGGAGGAAGGGGTCGGCGTCGGTTGACGCGGTGGTTCTGGAGGAGAAAGTGGCGATGACGGCTCGTACACGGGGCGCCCGACCTTAACAGTCCATGCTTCAACCCGCCGAATGACGAAGCTGTTCCCTCAGTCAGTTGAGGGAGGTTCCCTTTTGCTACGGCCTGGGAGCGGCGTGCGGGCTGTCTGCTGCCGTCCGGCGAAAGGCAATCTGCCTGCCTTAAAAATCTCGGGCGGCTGCTGGCAGGCTGCGAGAACCGGGGCAGGCGACCGTGTCGTGCGAGTCTCTGCGCGCCGCCACTTTCGTGTGCGAGGGCCGCGCATACTTCGGCTGATCACTCGGGC
>JAYTAT010001097.1:0-2348 GCA_043737315.1 Archangium sp. | reverse complement strand
ACCTCGGAAGATCCCGCGTCGATGCCGGCATCTCGGTCGCTGCCAGCATCGACTGCGGCACAGCGACCTTGCTCGACGCACTGGTTCGCCGCGAGGTCAAAGTCGCGGCAAGCGCCGACCGACAGTAAAATCAACACCCTGAGCCTGCCAGACAGCCTCATCGTCAGAGGCGACACTAACTAATCGCGTGCCGCGCGGGCGCAACCTCACGAACGAAGCCGGCCGACCGCAGTCCATCCGCGATGCCATGAACGTCAGTTGGATGGGAACGCTGAGGTGACGCGATGCCCCGCGCGGTGGTCAGCCGAGCCGCGTGACGTACGAGGCAGCTTCAGATTGAGGCCGCTGAGAAAGCAGCACTGGGGAAGCGGTGGGGTTTGTTGGTCGCCTGCCCGGCTTTCATCGCGCTTGCTCCTCACCTCGAGTTGCGGCGGGTGCACGCGGTCGACCTGTGTGACGCTGACGGTGTCACGACACCACCCAACTCACACAAGTGGTGCACTCGCGGTGTGCGCGGCATGGGGCAAGCGGCAGAGGGCCCCAGACGCGAACTCGAGGCGCTGCTTCCTCAAGGCGTCGTGACGAGCCCGACCCATTCGCGAAAGTTCGCCGCTGTGGCGACGTTCGTGAGCCGATGGTCATCGTCGACTTCGATCAACTTCGCCGCGCTTCCTTTGACGAGCGACCGCGAGTGTTCGATCGGCACCGTCTCATCTTGCCGGCCGTGCACCACCACGATGCGTGAAGCATCAGCCGGCAGCGTCGGCAACGCCCGCCAGGCACGACCCGCAACGAGCCGATGCGCAGGACACATCAAGACCGTCGGGCCTTTCCATGCCCCACTGCTGAGCAACTCGACGCTCACCGCACCACCAAACGAAGAACCCGCAACCACGTCGATCTTGTTCGCGGCCAACAACGCGAGCTGCACCGCCACGCTGCGGCGGAACATTCTTCGGGTGACCGCCGGTTGCACGAAGCGCAGCAGCACCGCGTAGGAAATGCCGCAGATCATGAAGCCGAGCACGCCCTGCATCGTGGCCGCGATGAGGATGCTCAGCGCGATCACCATGAACACGATCATCACGGGATCTTTGAAGATCGCCCGCTGCGAACACGGCATCTGCCCTGCGACGACGGTGAAGCCGGCCGCCTCGAGCTCGAGCGCCTTCTTGCCGCGTGGCCCTGACTCGAGGCCATGAATGAAGAGCACGGTCGTCATGAGGGGGGCACCGCGCCCAGATAATCGAGTGGATCGACCGGCACACCGTCTTTGCGCACTTCGAAGTGCAGGTGCGGCCCGCTCGTTCGCCCGGAGTCCCCCACCGTGGCGACCACCTGACCCTCGCGCACCTTCTGGCCCGTCTTCACCCGGAGATCGCGGTTGTGCGCGTAGAGCGTGATGAGACCGCCGTCATGCTCGACGATCACGATCAGGCCGTAGGCTTTCTGCTCACCGGCGAAGAGCACCGTGCCGGCGGCGGCAACCTTCACCGCCTGTCCTGCGGGCGCCGCGAGGTCGACTCCATCGTGGGGCTCTTTGCCCTTCTTGCCGAACCGCGCGTACAGCACGCCTCGCAAGGGCCACTGGAGCACGCCGCTCCCTTTGCCCACGCGCACCGTCTTCGGCTGCTTCTTCTCAGGCTCGGAGGACTTCGCAGTGAACGGCCTCGGTAGAGGCTCGGGTTCGGGCGCGTCGTATTCGGCGACCGTCTTCCGCGCGCGGGCACCGGGCACGTAGAGCAGCTCGCCGGCCTTGAGCTCTCGTGGATCGTCGATGCGGTTGGCGTCCATCAGCTCTTCCACGCTCAAGCCGTAGGCTTTGGCGATTCGATACAGGGTCTGGCCCTTGCCGACCTTGTGCGTGGTGACTGATTGATCGGGCTCGACGTGGGTTTGCAGGGCGCCCGTCTTCGCGGGTACGTGGGTCGTCGCGCATGCGGAGACGAGCAGTGACGCTGCGGCCACTGCCAGCCATCGCGCTGGCGGGTACGACGTCATTGACCCGAGTGTCCCTCGCTGGGGGGTTGGCTCAATTAAACTGACCGTCAGTGCTGCTTGAACCCATCCACCGACCACGCCTTGAGTGGCTGCACGAACTTGTGCTCGGTGAGGTCAAGCATCAGCGGGGTGACCGACGCCCTTCGCTCATCGTGAACGGCCGTCACGTCGGTGCCGGCTTCCTTCACGTGCTCGTAACCGGTTCCACCGATCCAGTAATAGTGGCGGCCGCGCGGGTCGGCCTTCTCGATTACGTCGGCGTCGTAGTTGTGCCGCCCGAGCCGCGTCACTTCGTAGTCAGTCACCGGGCCATACGAAGGAATGTTCACGTTGAGCAGCATGCGCTG
>JAYTAT010001096.1:0-2351 GCA_043737315.1 Archangium sp. | reverse complement strand
TCGCGCACGGAGCAGGCGCGGGTGCTGCGCGCGCGGTGCTTCGATTCACAGATGAGGCCGCGGCAGGCGATGAGCGAGTACCGAAAGTATCTCGAGGTGTTCCCGCGCGGGCACTTCGCGGCCGAAGCGCATCAGGCGCTCGGCGAATGACCGCTCGGACGACGAAGGCACCTTGAAGCGCGTGAGTCTTATCGGGTCTGCCCAGGCACCGTCGCGAGCAGGCCTCTCTGCTTCGAGCGCGGATGTTCATGTGAAGCAGGTGCAGCGTGTTGCGGATTTTGCATCGAGATTCGAGTGGAGCCTGTCTCAGTACGGAGCGAGCGGCTCTGTGGCTCGAAAGTGCTTCTCGATGTAAAATCCGCAACAACCAGTCTCAGATGAGGACCCTTGCCCGGAGCGAAGGGCCTGCACGCGACGTGCATCGGAGTGATCGTAGCGCTGCTGCCTTCCCCAGGGCCTACGGGACCACCGGCTTGCCAGCACTCGCGACCACTTCGACCGTCGACTTCTCGGTGAGCGCCCGGCCGTCACCCCGTTCTTCGGTGTCGGTGATCCTGATGACGTCACCGCGCGCGATCTTGAAGAAGAGCCGGTTGCTCTCTGATTCGTGCTTTTCCTGCATCGCCAGGCCCACGCGCCCATCGGGCCCGCATGCCATGAAGCGGCGGCGGCCCTTGCCCTCCAGCGGCTCCGACACGATGCGGAACAAAGTCCCCGCGGGCGGAGTGGCCCACGGCTCACCCCTGGGCGCGAGCACCAGGTAGCTCATCTTGAGCGACTCCTTGTGCAGCCCCGCGGTGCGCGCGAGATCTTCGACCAGGCCCGGCATGCGCCACGACCGCTCGGCGTGACACCAGTCCGACTCCTTCTTCAACGCCGGGCAATTCCCGCGGAACAAACACGGCGCCCGCACCGCAAAGCCCTTGCCGACGAGCGCATCGCGCACCTGCAGCAGCGCCCGCGAGGTGTCCCGAAGTGCGGGCTCGATCACCACCAGCGACCCATTCGGGTTGACCCGCTCGAGGATCTTCTCGAGCAGCTCAGCCCTCGGCGCGATCTGCCCGTTGAACAACTCGTTCACCACGTGCCCCATGGTGATCAGGTCGTACTTCCCGTCGGGCAGCGGCTTCTCCGGGCTCCACTCACGCGTGCCCAGACCTTCACCGGCTTCGGTCGCCAGCGCCTTCGCGAGGTCGAGGGCCGGCTTGCTGCGATCGGCCGCCACCACCGCGGTCGCGCCTGCATCGAGTGCGGCGAACGCAAGCGGGCCCGGCCCCGAGCCCAGATCCAGCACCGAGCGGGGCCGGTTGGTGAGCTCAGACAACGTGCTGCGCGCCTGTGCGTAGCTGACCGGCCAATAGAACAGCAGGTAGGCGCCGAGCAGCTTGGGGTCATCCATGTACCGGGCGCCGGCGAGTTCACGATTCCGGGTCAGGCCCATCGACAACTGCTTCACGCCTGCGCCGACCTCGCGCAGTTCATCGGGCGTGAGCTTGCCTTCGGGCAGCTCGTCTTCTTCGAAGCGGCCCCGCGGGTGCCGGCCATGACCGCCCTGCTGCGGCTTGCCGCCTTTGCGGTGCCGCCGCCACACGGCGATCAGCCGCGGAATCCACTGCTCGAGATCACGGGTCGGGTCACCCATGCTTCACCTCGTACACTTCCCCGGCGCACCAGTCGATCAAGGTGAGCCCGTCCAATCGGCTCAAGGCCTCATCATCTGGAGCCGTCAACCCGAGCGCGTTCACCTGGTCGCCGGCCGCGTGCCCGTAGACCCACACGCCCGAGGGCAGCTTGAACGCGAAGCAGCCCTTCAATGCGCCCCCACCGTTGCGGTACGCCACGGGGTGTTCAGCGCCGAACACCCCACGCAGCGACGCGAGTGAACGAGGGTGCTCCTCGAACGGAGCGGGCAGCTCGATGCGCACGTGCAGCCGCTTGAACCTCGCGCCTTCGCGCTCCTGGGCCAGCACCGCGCGCACGGCCTCGATGTCGGCCTGCGCCTCGAACACCGTTTCTTTCGGTACCAGCTCGAGCTGCAACCAGTCGTCCTCATGCATCTGCAGCGCGTTGCTGAGGTCACCCTCGGTCACCTCTTCGGGGATGACGTCTGCCACCGTCGGCAGGGAGAAGAGGATGGTGTTCGGGTCGACGTACTGCACCTTGCGCAGCACGAGGCTGACCTTGCCCGCCTTGACGATCTCTTCGGTGCGGCCAGGCGTCACGTCGACCAGCAGCCAGTCGTCTTTCCCGATCGTCAGCGTGGTGTCGCGCACGGGAAGCTGGCGCACCGGCACCTTGAGTTTCATGAACTCGTCGCTGGTCTCAGCGTCGATGAAGGTGACGTCGATGAT
>JAYTAT010001095.1:0-2354 GCA_043737315.1 Archangium sp. | reverse complement strand
GCTACAGCCGCTACGGGAGCTCGACGCACAAGCAGGTCTACCTCTACGGCGCGCTCGACCTGAGCCCCACCACCCTGCCCCGCACGCTGGGCATGGCATGGGGTGTGAGTGGTTGGCTGGTGATGCAATTCCTGACGCGCATCGGCGGTGAGGCGGCCGCAGCCCTGAAGACACGCGTCGCGGCGGGGCTCAAGACGACCTTCGCCACCCAGTTCGCGAAAGAGATCTCTTTGGCCCAGGTGCTCGACGCCGACACTGCCCGCGCGTACTCGCAACGGGCCACGGGGTCGAAGTACCTGATCAACCCCAACCGCTGAAGTTTCTCAGTGCGGCTCGTCGGCGAGGTGCAGCTGATGCTCCAGACGCCTGAGTGCCTCGACGGCCTCTTCCAGGCGCCAGGGCTTGAGGAGCACTTCGCCGACCCCGAGCCGGGCGCGCGCCTGCGCATCGACCAGCGCGCCGGAAGACACGATGATCGGCATCCCCGGGCAGACTTCACGCAGCGCTGCGATGAAGTCTTGCCCCCTCATTTCCGGCATCGTCAAGTCGGTGAGCACGGCGTCAAAATCATGGGGACCCGCCCTCACCGCAGCGAGCGCTTCGTGCGGAGAGGAGAAGGCCATGACATCGAAGCCGCGCGTCTCCAGAAGCCGTGCGACGGCGTCCGCCAGCCGGTGATCATCATCCACGATCATGAGGTGACGCAGCCGCCGGGAACCCGCGAATCGGGGACCTGCCACGTGAGGGGTGAAGCTGGGCATGAACCAGAGTGACGTTTAGCCGCGCCCGTCTCAACTCGAAGGGATTCGATTACCGCGCGGTAACCTCTCGGGTGCTCCACCGTTACGGCATTGACGCGTCGTTCTGATGGCGTCGAGGTCGGAGGCTACGGCATGACGAGCCGCGAACACGTCACCACCATGTTTCGCATGGGACCGACGACAGTGAAGGCTGCATTGATGCACTGCACATCGAAGCCCCGCTGCGAACCCTGAGTGACCGCGCTGACCGAATAGACCGCGATGCCCACGTTGCTGCAGGTGCCCACCCACGACAGAGGGTAGAGACCCGCGGGGCACAAACAGGGGCCGGTGGTGCAGGTGGTCAACGACGCGCCGACGTTCAACTGGCTTGTCGAGACGACCTGCCCGGTGCCCTTGGCGACGAGATACAGATCCTGATTCGGCACGCTGCCTGTGGCGACGACCGAGTTCCAGCCGATGCCGACGCCTTGCGTGAGGTTGTCGTGGCGGAAGTCGACGATGGGCTCGGTTTGCGACCCCGTGTTCGCGCTGACGAAGAGCGCGCGGGTCGCCTGCGTGGGCGGGGTGATGGTGCTCAGGGTCGCGCTCGTGGTGATCCTCACCGGGTTGCCCACCGTGCCGACCTTCGACTCGAGCCATTCCTTGAGCTGCATGAAGTTGGTGTTCACCTCAGAGGCGAGCGCGGGGTGTTGCTGGTGAAGCAGAAGGGCAGCCCGTTGGGGCACGCACCGTTCGCCGCCGAGGCCGCGGTGCCGACGAGCGTGGCGAGCAGTGCTGCCGCTCCGAGCCAGCGCACTCGCCGACGGGCGGCGGTTCGTTCGCCTTCCAACGCGGCGAGGCGGGCGCGGACTTCGGCGAGTTCGAGAGAAAGGTCGGTCGGGAGGCGATTCATCGGGGCCCCTTGGCAGACACAGCGCGCGACATCAGACAATGGGTTCCACCACGGCGGTGTCCATGTCGTACATGCCACCTGCGATGCGAATGCGGCCTTGCGCCTCGAGGTCGCGCAGCACGGGGCTCTCTTCGCGAATGCGCCGCAGCGTGCGCCGCACGTTCTCCTCGGCGACGCGGTGCACGAACGCCGCGTTCTTGCTGGTGCGCTCACCGTGGTCGCCCTTCACCTCATCGACGGCCGGTGAGATGGCGCGCAGCAGCGAGGTGAGGTTGCCCAGCTCGACCTTGTCGATCGCACCTTTCACCGCGCCGCAGTACTCGTGGCCGAGCACGAAGACGACGCGCGCGCCCGAGACGGCGCAGGCGAACTCCATGCTGCCGAGGATGTCGACGTTCACGAAGTTGCCGGCGACGCGCGCGACGAAGAGGTCGCCGATGCCGCAGTCGAAGACGTCTTCCACGGGAATGCGCGAGTCGAGGCACGAGAGCACCACGGCCTTGGGCCACTGACCGAGTACGGCAGCACGCACCTGGGCGCGGTGATCGCGGTGGGTGACCTCGCCGCGCACGAAGCGGCTGTTGCCTTCTTGCAGCATCTTCAACACGTCGTCGGGGCTCATCGCCTGCTGCTCTTGCTTCGTCAACACGCGGTCGGTTCTGGTCTTGGGGTCGGTCATGGTGTCCTTGTGTGGTGGC
>JAYTAT010001094.1:0-2356 GCA_043737315.1 Archangium sp. | reverse complement strand
AGGAGTACCTCTACCCGGCGATGGAAGACTTCCGCCTCGACATCACCATCGACTCGGGCCCGGCCGCGCGCGCGATGAAGATCGATCTGCCGCCCTTCACGCTGATCGGCGCCACCACCCGCACCGGCCTGCTCACCTCACCGCTGCGCGATCGATTTCAGATTCAGGAGCGCCTCGAGTTCTACACGCCTGCCGATCTGCAGAAGATCCTCATCCGCTCGGCGCGCATTCTGGGCGTGAAGCTCGATCGTGAAGGGGCTGAAGAGATCTCTTCTCGCGCGCGCGGCACGCCCCGCATCGCGAACCGGTTGCTGCGCCGCCTGCGAGACTTTGCCGAAGTCGAAGGCCAGGGCGTGGTCACCCAGGCGCTGGCCGATAACGCGCTGCGTCGGCTCGACATCGACGCCAGCGGGCTTGATCAGATGGACCGCAGAATCTTGCTGACGGTGATTGAGAAGTTCGGCGGCGGCCCGGTCGGCGTGGAGACCATCGCGGCTGCAGTGGGAGAAGAACGCGACACCATCGAGGACGTGTACGAGCCCTACCTTCTCCAGGAAGGCTTCATCCACCGAACGCCTCGTGGCCGCATGGCGACCCTTCATTCGTATGAGTACTTCGGAAAAACGGCCCCCAAGCGCGACACCCAGGGCGACCTTTTTTGAGACCACGACATGCACGTCGTGCGAGCTAACCTCTCAGAAACGCGTCAGCTTTGTCATGAACGGCAAATTTCAGAGTGGTGCAAGGGCGCTCCACGTAGCAATTCCAAGAGGTTTTCGCTCACCGAAGTACCTATTCGGTGGCATATCGGTTGCTCAACGCGTCGCATCACGCTGGTCATTCGACCTGCAATCAGAAGGGCGCGAATCACCATGGCTGGCGCTTTCGAGCAGAGAACACTTCAGAGGGCGGTCGTGGTCGAGGGTGTGGGGCTCCACAGTGGCTCGAAGGTGGTGCTGCGCCTTTTTCCTGCTCCCGCCAACCACGGTCTGGTCTTCGCACGGGTCGACCTGCCTGGTCGACCTGTCATCCCGGTGCGTTCCGAGTTCGTAACGGACACCTCGCTGGCGACCACGTTGGGTCTGGGCAAGGCGAAGGTCGCCACCGTCGAGCACCTCCTGGCGGCGCTCTCGGGTCTGGGCATCGACAACCTCCGCATGGAGATCGACGGCCCCGAAGTGCCCATCATGGACGGCAGCGCGGCCCCCTTCGCGATGCGCATGTCGGAAGCCGGCATTCGTCATCAGGGTGAGCCCAAGCGTTTCCTGGTCATCAAGAAGACGGTCACCGTGACCGACGGCGACAAACACGCCACCTTCTCGCCCTCGAAGCGCTTCCGCATCGACTGCACCATCGACTTCAAGCACCCGCTCATCAGCGACCAGCAGTTCACGCTCGAGTTCAGCGACCGTTCGTTCATCCGCGAAGTGGCGCGGGCGCGCACGTTCGGCTTCCTGCGTGACGTCGACAAGCTGCGCTCGATGGGCCTGGCGCGCGGTGGCTCGCTGGAGAACGCGGTGGTGGTCGACGACTTTTCCATCCTGAACCCCGAAGGGTTGCGGTTCCCCGACGAGTTCGTGCGTCACAAGCTGCTCGATGCGCTGGGCGACGTGGCCCTGCTGGGCCGCCCGGTGATCGGTGCCCTCACGGTCTACAAGACCGGTCACGCGCTCAATCAGAAGCTGGTCACGAAGGTGCTCTCGGACCCCTCGAACTATGAAGTCGTGCCCGCCTCGCGCGAGCGCGTCTCGTCGCACGAGCTGGAATACGACGATCTCGCGCCCGTGCTCGCGCCCTCCGCGGCGTGAGCTGCTGGTAGGGTGCAGGTCGTGCTCAGAGCTGCCCAGGCCGTGCTGTGGATGGCGCTGCTCTCGAGCTGCACGTGCCGCGATCCCGACCTCGAGCCCATCGCGACCTTCATCCGCGTCGAGCCCGAGCAGATCGACTTCGGCCGGGTGGTGGTGGGGCAAGCCGGCTTTCAAACCGTCGACGTGGTGAACTCGGGCAAGGCCCCGGTGGAAGGCACCTGGGCGCTCGAAGGCAATGGCTTCTTCAGCGACGACGGCACTCCTTCGCGCGCGGCGGTCGGGTCCACGCTCGTGGGCATTCGCTGCGCGCCGCAATCGGTGGGCGTGTTCGACGGCAAGCTGACCATCACGCTTGCGGGTTTTCAGCCGATCGTCGTTCCACTGGCCTGCGAGGGCGTGCCCGAACCCGAGTGCATCGCTTCGGGTCCGTGCCGCACGTCATCGTGGGATTTCGCCGCCGGAAGGTGTGTCGAGGTGAATCAACCCAACGGCCTGAGCTGTGAGGCGCGTGATGTCTGTCTGCTCGGAGCGACCTGCAACTCGGGCCG
>JAYTAT010001093.1:0-5961 GCA_043737315.1 Archangium sp. | reverse complement strand
ACCAGGCCCGACGTCGGCGTGACGGTCACGCCGGCCGAGTCGTTGTCGGTATTAAACAGGCTGACGTCGGCCGCGTTGAGGCCGCTGTAGCCGACGTCAACGCTGGTCGCCGCGGCGGTGATGATGCTGTAGGGCTGGCTGCCGTCAGCGACTGCATCATCGAAGCCCGTCACGGTCACGGTCTGGGGGGCGTTCCAGTTGGCGATGGTGAAGGTGAGGCCGGCCGAGACGGTGCCTTCGGTCGCGCGGCTGCTCGACAGAGCGATGACCACGTTGGCGGTGGGCTGCGAGTTGAGCACCACGGTGAAGGTGGCCGTTCCACCTGCCTCGGTGGTGACCAGGCCCGACGTCGGCGTGACGGTGATGCCGGCCGAGTCGTTGTCGGTGTTCGACACGCTGACGTCGGCTGCGTTGAGGCCGCTGTAGGTGGCGTCGGCGCTGACTGCCGCCGCGGTCACGATGGTGTAGCTCTGGTTGCCGTCGGCCACGGCGTCATTGACGCCCGTGACGGTGACGGTCTGAGGCGCGTTCCAGTTGGCAGTGGTGAAGGTCAGGCCAGCCGAGACGGAGCCCTCAGTGGGCCGGCTGCTCGAGAGCGCGATGGTGACGGCTGCGGTGGGCTGCGAATTGAGCACCACGGTGAAGGTGGCCGTGCCGCCCGCCTCGGTGGTGATGAGCCCGGTGGTGGGGGTGACCGTAATGCCGGCAGAGTCGTTGTCGGTGTTGGACACGCTCACGTCAGCGACGGCCAGAGCCGAGTAGGTGGTGTCGGCGCTGACGGGGGCCCCCGTGATGATGGTGTAGGGCTGGTTGCCGTCAGCCACTGCGTCATTGACACCGGTGATGGTGACGGTCTGGGGCGCGTTCCAGTTGGCGGTGGTGAAGGTGAGGCTGGCGGGGGCGACGGTGCCCTCAGTGGGCCGGCTGCTCGAGAGCGCGATGGTGACGCTGGCCGTGGGCTGCGAATTGAGCACCACGCTGAAGGTGGCGGTGCCGCCCGCCTCGCTGGTGGTCAGGCCGCTGGTGGGGGTGACCGTAACGCCGGCAGAGTCGTTGTCGGTATTCGACACGCTCACGTCCGCCACGGCCAGGGCTGAATAATTGGCGTCGGTGCTGACGGCCGCCGCAGAGATGACGGTGTAGAGCTGATTGCCGTCGGCCACCGCGTCATTGACGCCGGTGACGGTGACGGCCTGGGGCGCGTTCCAGTTGGCAGTGGTGAAGGTGAGGCTGGCCGGCGAGACGGTGCCCTCGGTGGTGCGGCTGCTGGAGAACGCAATGGTGACGCTGGCGGCAGGCTGGGTGTTGAGCACCACGGTGAAGCTGGCGGTGCCGCCCGTCTCGGTGGTGACGAGCCCGCTGGTGGCGCTGAGGGTCACGCCTGCCGAGTCATTGTCGGTGTTGGACACCGTGACGTCGGTCGCGTCGAGACCGGCGTAGCGACTGTCGGTGCTGGCAGCGGGGGCGGTGATGATGCTGTAGGGCTGGTTGCCGTCGGCCACGACGTCATCGACGCCCGTGATGGTGACGGTCTGAGGCGCGTTCCAGTTGGCGGTGGTGAAGATGATGCTGGCCGGTGCGACCGTGCCCTCGCTGGCGCGGCTGCTGAAAAGGGCCACGGTGACGTTGCCAGTAGGCTGAGAGTTGAGCACCACTGCGAAAGTGGCGGTGCCGCCGGCCTCGGTGGTGCTCAGCCCCGTTGCCGGGGTGACGGTGATGCCCGCCGAGTCATTGTCGGTGTTCGACACGCTCACGTCGGCCACGGCCAGGCCGGAATAGGTGGGGTCGGCGCTCACGGCGGCAGCGGTGACGATGCTCAAGAGCTGGTTGCCGTCAGCCACGAGGTCATCGACGCCGGTGACGGTGACGGTCTGAGGCGCGTTCCAATTCGAAGCGGTGAAGGTGAGGCTGGCCGGCGCGACCGTGCCTTCGCTGGTACGGCTGCTCGAGACCGCGATGGTGACGCTCGCGGTGGGCTGAGTGTTGAGCACCACGGTGAAGGTGGCGGTGCCGCCCGCCTCGGTGGTGGTCAGGATGGTGGAGGGGCTCACCGTGACGCCCGCCGTGTCGTTGTCGGTGTTCGACATCGAGACGTCCGTCGCGTCGAGGCCGGTGTAGCCGGTGTCCGTGGTGACGGCCGCGGCGGTCACGATGGTGTAGAGCTGGGCGCCGTCCTGCAGCAGGTCATCCACGCCGGTGACGGTGACGTTTCGCGGCGCGTTCCAGTTGGCGGTCGTGAAGGTGAGGCTGGCAGGGGACACCGTGCCTTCGGCAGACCTGCTGCTGGAAAGGCCAACGACCACGTCGGCCGTGGGCTGGCTGTTCAGCACGACAGTGAAGGTGGCGGTACCGCCCGCCTCGGTGGTGGTCAGGCCCATGGTGGGGGTCACGGTGATGCCGGCCGAGTCGTTGTCAGTGGTCGAGACCTGCACGTCGTTGGGGTTGAGCCCCGCGTAACCGGTGTCGCTGCTGACGGCCGCCGCGGTGACGACCAGGTACGACTGGGCGCCGTCCTGCACGGAGTCATCGACGCCGGTGACGGTGACGATCTGCGGCGCGCTCCAGTTCATCGCGGTGAAGGTGAGCGCCGCGGGCGCCACGGTGCCCTCGGTGGGCTTGCTGCTGGTGAGGGCCACGACCACGTCGGCGGTGGGCCTCGAGTTGAGCACCATGGTGAACGTGGCGGTGCCGCCCGCCTCGGTGGTGGTCAGGCCAGTGGAGGGCGTGATGGTGAAGCCAGCGGTCTCGTCGTCGGCGTTGTTCACGGTGACGTCGGCCGGGTTGACCCCGTTGAAGACCGGGTCGGTGCTCACGGCGGCGGCCAGCACGATGGTGCTGCTCTGCGCCCCGTCGGCCGCGTCGTCGTTCACGCCGGTGACCGTGACGGTCTGCGGTGCGTTCCAGTTCGTCGCGGTGAAAGTGAGAGATGCGGGCGCCGCCGTATTTTCAGTGGTGTCGTTCGAGCTGACCGCGATGGTCACGTCAGCGGTGGGCTGCGAGCTGAGCACCACCGTGAAGGTGGCCGTGCCGCCGGCCTCGGTGGTCATCAGGCCCGAAGTGGGGGCCACGACGATGACACCGCGAGGGGGGAGCACCACCGTGATGGTGGCCGTCGTCTCCGTCTGCTTGCCGGAGGCGTCGACGTGCAGCGCCTTGATGGTGGCGACGCCCACCGAGAGCGCGTTGACCACGCCCCTGGGCTGCAAGTCATTGGTGACCGAAGCCACCGCGGGGTCGGAGGACGACCAACTCGTGGTCTCCGTCACGACGACGGTTGACTGGTCGCTCAGCGTGGCGATCGCTCCAAGCGTGACCGACTTGCCTTGCTCGACAGTCGCCGAGTTGGGGTCGATGGCGAGCGAGGAGACCGTGGGGCCCCCACACTGACAGCCGGAGCCAACAACGACAAACATTGAGAGTGCGAGCCACTGGTTTTTGAGCATTTTTAAATTCCCCACCCTGAAAAAAGTGCAACCGAAGGCCTGCTTCTGAGCCCTCTCACAAGCTGAAGTCAACGCCAAAGATATGGCGCCAACGCAATCTCTCAAATAGAGAGAAAAGGTAAGGGCTCGTATTTCTAAAAATTAGAATTTTAAGTTACCGCACGAGCGCAAGTGCTTTACTTTACTGTGAAATTCGCTCCGTGACCCACTGGGTCGAGTTCAACCCTTGATGGCTTTGACTTCAGGTCGCCACGTGAGCGCATTGGCGGTCACCGATGGCCAACCCTACAACTTCGCCGAGGCGATGTGGCGGGACGGCGGTGCCGGTGGTTCTTCCCAGCGACGGAGAAGTGGCCCGCATTCTGGCCCACGTGCTGCGAGCGGCGGGGTGCGACTTCGAGGAACTGGTGTCGCGCGCCCTTGAAGGAGCGCCTGGGCTTCGTCGGGGCTCTGGCTCCTCTCGCTCGCCGTGCGCGGACACGGCGGTGCAGGTCCGGCGCGAGGGGCCCGGTGGCCCAATTCCACCTCCTTTGCCTCGATGACGGCCGTTACGAGTACTCGCCCCGCGAGGGCACCGCCTTCTCCCTCACCGCCGCAGCCCTGGTGTGTCGCCTCGTCGCCCTTCTTCCCCAGCGAGGCTTCACCTCACTTCGTTCCTGCAACAGTCCCGTGCACATCAACGCGGGCGGCTGCGGCGCTTCACCCTGGCCCGTCTGGCCATACATCGCCTCGAGCTCGCTGTATTGTGGATGCCAATGGCAAGTATGCAGCCGGAAAGGCAGCGACTGGTCCGCGAGGGTTGTGGGCCCACCTGTCCCAAAGGTGGAACACCTGGAGCCTTCTGTCTGACCTGAAGTGAGACGGAATGGCTGGCGACCTGTTTCCGTCACAGAACCGCTCAACCTCCAAGCCGGAAAGTCAGGTTGCTGCGAATTCAGTCCCCGCAGATTGACTCTGGCCGGTCGCTTGCTATCACGGCACTCATGCTCATTCCTTTTGTGGTTCTGAGTGTCGTTGGAGCGGCCCCCGACTTTTGCGGCTCCTACACTCCAAGCAACTCTGATTCGAACGTGTACCGGGTCGACAAGACCAACGCCGCCTTGACCGTGGAGGCTGTGGCACAAGCACTTTGCGACAAGCCCGGCGACGAAGCCCGTCAGGCCATGCGCGAGGGTTGGGCCAATGACATCGCAAAAGAATGGCTCATTTCGCCACAACTCGCTCAAGGTGCGATTACTTCCCGCGTCGACGCCAGTGGGTTCCAGAGTGATTTGAGCGACTTCTGCAAAAAAAATAAGCCAGATCCGGACGATTTCGCTGGAGCGGGATTGCGCGCCGCATGGAGCTGTCTTGCAGCTTGCGGCGGGTGCAGAGACCTGAGCTTGTATTCAGATTCGGCCGTCGACGTCGGCACCGTACTGACGGTCGGGCGCCTCGCGGCCTACCTGCCTTTCGGGATCGGTTTCAGCAAGAAAAAGGTCAACTCGGAGGCGCTTGATGAGAATGCCCTCGGGCAGCCAGGAGCCGCAACACAAGCTGGCTCATTGCTGCTGGATCTCGAGCGGTTTGATGAAAAGGCGTACCTTGCTGAAGTCGACGACCTCAAGGCCCCGCCGCGTGTCACACAGCTTCTGAAAGAAAACTTTTATGCCACCCGCGCGTGGCACCAGAAGGTTTCGGCGTTCTACGAAAAGAAGTCGAAGAACCAGGCGTACAAACGAATCGTATTCGACGCGCCGCGTGCAGCCTTCGCCTCGTGGAAGGCCAGCACAGGAAAGCTCGTGCCCTTTGACACCTTGGTGGCTGCAGAAAAAGCCATTCTTTCGAGCAGCGAAGGCGTGAAAACGTGTGCGGAAGCGCTGCGACCCGGCCTGAAGGTCTTGGTTAAGCAAAGCAAGGGGAAGGACCGCAAAGAGGTCTTTCGCTCGATATCTCAGGTCGATTGGCGCTTCGCCGTCTCACTGGCGCGCTGCGAAGAAGAAGCCGGAAGGGGGCTCGTCGGCGGTGTGATTCGAGGGACGTTGGTTGATCATGAGTCTCCGATGTGGGGACCACGGTTTGCGGCCTACGGTGCTTCGGTTCTTGCGTATCAAGACGTGTTGGCATCTCCCAAGAATCCATTCGATGGGAAGTTCAATGTCTCGAGCTTTGGCCTCGGCGGGCTCGACGCCCTGACGGACCGTGGGTCGAAAGTGCCCAGTTCAGATCCAGACCAGGGGCCTATCGCGTCAATGAAGCCGGCAGGAGACTCCGTCGAGTTCACCTTTTCAAAGGTAACCTGGAAAGAAGAGATTGAAAATTGCGTGGACAAGAAACCCTTGAAGCTCGCTCGGTATAATTTGGTTACCGGCCTTGTTCAGTACGAACAGGTCTGTACGCCTGCTGGCTTCGAGACCCACACGGCCAAAGCCAAGCCGGTTCGCATTCCGAAGGCGTATTCAGCAGGCCTTAAAAAGGGCCAATGGCTGCAGTTTGAGTACAGCTCTGACGGCTCGGGGATGCCCGTCATCAGTTTCAC
>JAYTAT010001092.1:0-2364 GCA_043737315.1 Archangium sp. | reverse complement strand
CGGGAGCCGCCACGCCGAAGGACCCTCGAAGCGGCCGCCGAGGTTGTTGAAAATCGCGCCTCCGTCGGCGAACGCGAAGAGCAGATCTGGGTCACCATCGGTGTCGAGGTCTTCCAGCGCGAGGAAACGGGCGCCCGCGGGAAGGGTGGGAAGGCGCGAGCCCGCATCGGCGCCGAGCGCGTCGAAGTTGCCGCGGCCGTCGTTGAACCACAACGCGCACTGGGCGCCGCAGGTGAGCAGGTCTGCATCACCGTCGCCCTCGATGTCAGCCGTCGCCGCGGTGGTGAGCGGCGTCGCGGGCATGGCGAGTGAGTGCGGTGGCGCTTCGACGAAACGGAGCTCGAGCGGCAACACCTCGAGGCCACCGAGCAGCTCGCTGTTCCACTGCATGGCTTCGACCAGCATGAGCTTCGCGCGGCCTGAGAAGAGGGGCGGCGTGGTGAAGTGCAGCTCGGTGGGTGAGACCAACACGCTGCTGACCGGTGCACCTTCGACCAGCACTTGGGTGGCGGAAGAGAAACCCAGGCCCGTGATGGTCACCACGGTGCCACCGCGCGCTGACACCACGTGCGGCGAGGCGGCGATCAAGCTCACCGGATCATTCGCGGTCACCAGGATCGCCTCGCCGCTGCAAGCTGTCAGCAGCATGAGCACGCAGGCCTTACGCATGACGCGGGCTCCTGCGTCGCAGCGCGGCGAGTACGAGAAGCAAACCACCCAGGCCCGGCGCCGTCGAACAACCCCGGCTGTCGAGCGACATGTGTTTGATGCCGTCGTCACTCGAGCTCTGCCCCGCATCGACGCCCGCGTTCAGCACCAGCAGCGGCACCTTCAGCTCGGAGTCAGGACACGAGATGGGCGTCTCACCGGGGCTGCGCAGCTTGAACTTTTCTTCCAGCTGCGCGCCGGGCGTCGCGGGTGCGCGCACCTCGAAGGCGAAGCGAGCCACTTCCCCGGGGGCCACGGGCACGCTCAAGCCGGCGGCGATGTTCCACGCGGGCCAGGTTTCGGCCACGTTGAGGGCGCTCAGGCCCTGCGTCGCGAGCCACAGGTCGCCGCGCTCCCAGGTCTTCTTGCCCATGTTGCGAAACTCGACCCACACCGTGCCGCGTTCACCGGCCGCGAGCGTGCGCGGATACGAGCTGTCGACGCGTTTGGCGGCGTAGTCGAGCTCATGGGCGCCTTCTTCGGGGTTGCCCTCGTCGGTCTCACCATCGCAGTCGTTGTCACGTGCATCGCAGCGTTCGGGTGAAGGCTCCACCAGTGCGCGGCAGGTGAGGTTGCCGCCTTCGCAGCGACGGCGTGCCTCGGCGCAGACCCCGAGCTTTCCGTTCGAGCAGGCCTGGTTACCACCTTGGGGATCAGCACCAGAGCAGCCGCTCCACCCGCCCCAGCTGCACGACGCGGCGCAGGTGCGTGAGCGGCGGCCACAATCTCCACACGCCTCGTTCTGAACCTCACCCGGCGAGCACTGGCACTGTGTTCCCCGGCGCACCACGAAGCCGCTGTTGAACTTGCTGGTGTTGTACCGAATGGTGCGAACGCTCCCGCCGCAGCTGGAGCAGCAGTTCTGTTCAGTGACGGTGACGGTGGCTCCGTCAGTCGCGACGACCCACGCGACGTGGCCGAAGTTGCCCAGCGTGCTGGTGGCGATGCTGCCGACCGTGGGCCCGACGAGGTCGTAGTCCGGGTCGACGTTGGCGTGACCCGCCCAGGTGTTCGCGTTGCCCCAGTTCACCAGGCCCACGTTCCAGTTGCTGCAGACGCTCTCCCACGCCCACCAGGTGCAGTTCCCGCCGTTGGGGCAGCAGGGGTAGATGTTGTACGAGCGGCCGCAGGTGTTCTGGTGCGAGACGCCGCCGCAGTAGTTGACCGCAGGCGCGTACGAGGCGGTCAGCAACACGGTGAGCGCGAGCAGCTTGTTCACGGTTTCACCTCGAGCTCGAGGTCGTGCAGCAGTGATTCGAAGAGCGCGCGGGGAAGGGCGCTGCCCTCGGCGTCTGAGTCGATGCAGGTGACGCGGAAGACCTGCTCGTGGTGCGCGAAGACGGCGACCGCCATGGAGATGGCCTGCTCCGACCGCGGCTGCTCGAGCAGCAGTGCGGGCAGCCCGAGGCGCGTCACCTGGCGCTCGCTGACCCGGGTCTGCCCGTCGATCAAAAACGAGAGGTGCTCATCGAACCAGTCCTGCAGCGTGCGGTGCGTCGGGTTGTCCCAGACGTCGATGACCACCGCGACGCCGTCGTTGGTGACCAGGTGAATCGAGTGGCGGAACTTCTTGAGCGGCAGGGTGAGGTCGTGGTGTTTGGCTTCGACCGCGACGCCTTCGCGCAGGGGGAAACGCAGCCGGGTCTGAGGTTCGAG
>JAYTAT010001091.1:0-5969 GCA_043737315.1 Archangium sp. | reverse complement strand
ACGTGCTGGAGCACTTCGAAAAAGAAAAGCGCCCCGAGGCGTTCCTGGGGCGCTTCGAGATTTGAGGCCGGCCTCTCAGCGTTTGGTCGCGAGCGCCTTCTCGATGCGCTCGAAGCTGTACGAGTCTGGGCCGTAGCGACCCAGGATCGTCTTCGTCGCATCGATCAGGAACGGGCCGTGGTTACCCGGCTTGAGCGCGTACCCGGCTTCCGGCTTTTCCACGACGAGCTCGGCGACGCTCTCGCCGTGCAGCACGCGTTTCACCTTGAGCTTCACCGTCTGAGACGCGGTCTTCTGACCCGTGCTGGTGGCGCCCGGCTTGGCATCGACCTTCGGTGGCTGAGGGCCGGTCGCGAGGACCTCGGTCACCTCGGCATCGACCACCCACGTCGCGCTGGGAATGACGTCTTCGATAGGTTCAGGAGGCTTGGCCATGGTGCGTACCTTTCAGGTCTGAAAATACAGCGACTGGTAGAGCTTGGTGAAGTCCTCGAGCTTGAGCTTGAAGATGCCGTCGTTGGTGCCGTTGCCCGCGGGCTCCGACTCGCCCCACGGATTACGGACGAGCACGAACCGCTCGGTGCCTGACTTCTCGTAGCCGAGCACCGAGTACGCGTGGTTCGCGTAGACGCCGGTGTTCGTGTACTTCGCTTCTTGATCTTCACCGTAGGTGCCAGCGCCAATCACCTTCTTCGCGTCGACGTTCCTCACGATTTGATCCCAGACACGATCGGGCCCCGTGTAGTTGATGCTCAGCGAAGACGCCTCGACGCCCATGGTGTCTTCGAACACGTCGCTCACGTGACCGCCGCGGCCGATGGTGTCGTAGCTGCCCTTCCACTGCGCGTAGGCCTTCTCCACGAGGGGGAACCAGAGCTCCATCTTCTTGGGATCTGAGCTGTTCGCCGAGCGGCCGTAGAGCGCGCCGCCATAGGAGCGGGCGTAGAGATCGCCGTCGACCTTCACCTGCACGTCCTTGAAGCGCCCGGTGGCCCAGTCCTTCTCCTTGAAGGTCACGGTGTACGTGCCGTCGCCGTTGTCCTTGATCAAGTTGCTGATGGCGTCGGGGTTGTGCTTGGCGATCGCGGCCATCGCGGCGGGGAAGTAGCAGTCGCCGATTTGACCCTGCTGCACGTCGTCGGCCGTCGGGCCGTCGATGAAGAGCGGGCCGGTGAAGTTCACCTTGCTGAACTTCGGCTTGCCTGCCGAGTCGAGCTCGTCGGCGTGCAGCGCGGGATCGGGGATGAGGTCGGTGGTGCCGGGTGCTCCGCCGGGAACCGTCACGTTGCCCACGCTGGTGGTGAACGCGGTGTTGTTCACGCCGTCGCTGGCGGCGATGGAGAACGAGTCGCCCGCCTTGCCGTTGAGCTTGGTGCCTGCGGGGAAGCCGCCGGTGTCGGTGATGACGACCTGCGTCTTCTCGCCGGTGCGGTTGTTGGTGAACTGCAGCTTCGCGCCCGGCTCGGAGACCTGGCGGCTCGCGTTGATGTTGTCGACCGAGACCTTGCCGCCGCCCGCGTCAGCCATACCGATGCGGAAGAGCGCGACCACCGCGTTGCGGTTGTCTTTCGCCTCGATGCCCGCGGCCTTCACGGTGACCCAGTCAGAGGTGGTGCCGTCGGCGTAGCGCGCGCGCATGCGCACCAGGTCGCCTTCCTTCATCACTTGATCGCCGGTCAGCTTCGCCATGCTGAATTTCCCGTTGGCGTCGGCCTTGCCGACCACCATGGTGTCTTCCATGTGCAGGCGGCCCCCGGGGGCGGTGGTGATGTTGATCGCTTCGATCGTCGCGCCGGCCTTGGTGAGGCCCGACAGGCCGTTGGCCTGGTTGCCCGTGACGCTGAGCCCCGTGGTCGCAGGCGGCGGGTTCGGAGGCGGCGGGGTCGGCGTGGTGCGGCCGATCACCTGCTCGAGAAACGCTTTCGCCGCAGGCTCGAGCGGCAGGCCCGGCTGATCGAGGATGGTTGCGATGTCCTTCTTCTCGCTCGCCGACATGCCGGCCGACGAGAGCGCGATCTGCTGCGCGGTGGTCATGCCCGGCTTCTTGAGCTCGGTCAGCAGCTTCGAGGCCGACCACTTCGAGTTGTCACCGACCTGCGCGAGAATCTCGAGCGCCTGATCCTTGCCGATGGGCTGCGAGGTGCGCTGCCAGTTCGAATAGAGAGTGGAGAGACGGCGATCGCTGATGTTGGGCATGAAGGGAATCTCTCAGGAAAATGGGGAACCACATCGTCTGACAAGGTCGCACCCGGATGCAAGCGTGTCCCCACTCTCCGCTTGCAGGCAGAGGTCTTTACTTTGCGCCGAACAGTCGCCGAAGACCGCCGAAGAGGCCCGACTTGCTGCTGCGCGTGACGTCGTCTTCTCCGGGCAGGGGGGACTGCAGCAGCAGCTGCTCCTGCGCCGCTTCACTCGCCTCCGAAGTGGCGAAGTGCACCTCGGCCGTCTTCCCCGTGGGCGTGGTCGCAGAGAGGTGCAGCCGGCCATCGGCGCTGACGGCAAAACGCACGTTCAGCTCGCCTGCGCGCTCCGACTTCAGCGAGAGCGCACCCAGGTATTCGTTCTCTTCCGCGCGCACCGAGGTGCCCTGCATCACCGCAAACTTGAGGGTCTGGTTCGCCTGCACGGGCAAGGTCAGTGACTTCTCGGCGGGCAGCCGGGTGTTGCGCTCGAGAATGCGCCGGAACCCGCCACCCTTCACCGCGACACCGATGGGCGAAGAGAGCACCTCGGCCAGCGAGAGGCCGCGTTTGCCGCGCTCCTTCTGCACCAGCGAGTGACCGAGCAGCGCCGCCCCCAGCGCCACCGCGCCTGCGGGATCGACGTCGGTCCGGCCCGGACGGCCCAACAGGCGCTCGAGGTGTTTGCGTACGGCCGGAGCGCGCGACTGCCCGCCCACCAGGAGGATCTCGTCGAGGCTCTGGGGTGTCAGCCTGGCGGCTTCCAACACCGCCTGGGTCACCTGGCCTGTGCGCTCCACCAGATCCTGCGTGGCCGACTCGAGGAAACCCCGCTCGACCTCGACGCGCAGATCGACCGGATTGCCGTGCTCATCGGTGGTGGCAAAGGGCACGTGAACCGGCGCGAGTTCCTTGTCTGACAGCGAGATCTTGGTCACCTCTGCCGCGTCACGGACCCGCTCGATGGTCATGCGCGACTTGAGCAGCTGGGCTTTGGGCCCCTCGTCCATCGTGCCGATGAGCGCGTCGGCGAGGCGGGCATCGAAGTCCATACCGCCCAGAAAGTTGTCGCCTCCGGTGCTGACGGCCTCGAGATCATCACCGGTGATTTCCACCACCGACGCGTCGAAGGTGCCGCCACCCAGGTCGTAGACGAGCACCCGTTTTCGCGCGAGCCCCCGGCCGAAGCCGAAGGCCAGCGCCACCGCCGAGGGCTCGTTGAGAATGCTCACCACCTCGAGCCCGGCCAGCTGCCCCGAGGTGAGCACCGCCGCACGCTGGTGATCGGTGTACCAGGCGGGCACACACAGAACCGCGCGGGTCAGCTCGCGACCCAGGAAATCTTGAGCGGCGTTCTTCAGCTCACGCAGCAGGTGCGAGGCGAACTCGGCGATCGAGAAGACGCGGCCGGCAAGCTCGATGCCCACGTCGCCTTCAGGATCAGAGGCGAAGGTATACGGCGAGACTTTGGCCAGCTCGCGCACCTTCTTCGACTGCGCGCGCCGGCCCATCAAACGCTTGAAGCCCAGCACCGCCTGCTCAGGGTGATCGACGCGGTGTTTGCGTGCCGCGCTGCCGATGAGCACGCGATCCCTGGCCACGTCGTAGGCCACCATGGCCGGCAGGGCGAAGGCGCCACGCTCAGACCCGATGGGCACCAGGCGCGGCACGCCCTCGAGCACCACGGCGGCGCGGCAGGTGGTGGTGCCCAGGTCGATGCCCAGCACCACGTCATCACCCAGCGCCACCGGGCCCTTTTTCTGCGGCGCCACGGGGAGCGGTGTGGCTTTCGAAGGTGCCGAAGGCGGCGGGGAAGGGCTGCCCACCGGTGCTTCGGGCGCCTCGAGGCCTTCGCGCCGCTGAAGGATGAGGTCGATGAGCCCCTTGGTTCGCGTATCGATGCGGGTGAAGCGCACCAACATTCCCGACTTGCCGGGCAGCTGCTCGTCGAGCACCCGCTTCTGCACCACGCCTTCACCCCGCATGAGGCGAACGCCGTCTTGCAACACCAACTCGAACGAGAGCGGCGTGCCTTCGGCTTTGCCGTGTTTGGTGGCGATGAAGATGCCGCCGCGGGTGACGTGCGTGCCGTACCGCGCGATGAACTCGTCTTCGGTCGCGAACGGCAGACGGATCCGCAAGGGGACCTTTCTGGGTTCGTTTTCCGACTCAGACGTCATTGCAGCATCAGTTCTACTCTGCTCTCGGGGGTCGTCAGAATGATCTTCAGCCCTTTGCCGATCATTTCGTCGGGGGCCTCGAAGTAGAGGAAGAGCTTCTGGGGCCCCCCGGTCTCGACCGAGGTGACCAGGAGCGAGCCCTGCGCGGCGCGCTGGGCGTCACGCGCGATGCCCACCGTCCGCTCGCCGAACGCGAGGGTGGCGCCGCTCAGATCGAGGTCGATGGGCTTTCGAGTGGTCGCCTCGAGGGTGACCTTCAAGAACCGCTCGGTGGTGGACAACGATACCTTGCCGTTCCCAACCGTCTGCGATTGCTGCACCTCGACCAGGCTGAGCGACACCGGGCCCAGGTCGGCCGCCACCCCCGCGGGGATGCCGAGGTTCTCGGGTTTTGAGGGCCGCGCGACGATCTCGGCCAGGGGGTCGGGCTCTTCGAGTCGCCGCGCAGGCGCCCTGGCCAGGCGTTCCTGCTCCTCCTTCATCTTCTGGAGGATGCGGTCGTTGGGGTCGAACTCGGGCGGCTCGTCTCTTTTCGGGCAGCCGCAGATGAGCAGTCCGATGACGAGCGCGCGGGCGTTCACGCGCCTTTCACCAGCGCGAGCAGCTTCTCGAACGCCTGGGGAATCTTCGAGGGGTCCGTACCGCCGGCTTGTGCCAGCTCGGGCTTGCCGCCGCCTTTGCCACCCACTTCAGCGGCCATCACGCGCACCGCGTCGCCCGCCTTGATGCCCCTGGCGATCACGTCGGCGGTGACCCCCACCAGCAACAGCGCCTTGCCGTCGCTGGTCTCGCCCGCGAAGCCGACCACCATGCCGGTCTTGTTCTTGTGGTTGTCCCACAGCTGCTTGAAGACGTTCGCGTCGGCGGGGTCGATGCGCTGCGTGAGCACCTTGATGCCGTTGATCTCTTCGATGGTCTCGCTGGCCCTGGCGCTGCCAGAGCTCGCCTTGAGCTGCGCTTCTTCCAGCTTGCGCTCGAGCTCCTTGAGGCGCTTCTGGTTCGCTTCGATGCGCCTGGGCAGATCGCCGGGCGCCGACTTGAGCAGCTCGGCCGCCTGCGCGAGCAGCTTCTCCTGACCGCGGGTGTGCGCGATGGCCGCTGCGCCGGTGAGCGCCACGATGCGGCGCACGCCGCTGGCCACCGACGACTCCTTCTCGATCTTGAACAGGCCGATGTCGCCGGAGCGCTTCACGTGGGTGCCGCCGCAAAGCTCAGTCGTCTCGGGGTGCACCGAGACCACGCGCACGCTCTCGCCGTACTTCTCGCCGAAGAGCGCCACCGCGCCCGCCGCCTTGGCCGCCGCGATGCCCATCACGCGTGTGTCGGCGTCGCGGTTGTCGCGCACCCAGCCGTTGACCAGGTCTTCCGCGCGCTCGAGCTCCTCGGTCGACATGGGGCTGAAGTGCGAGAAGTCGAAGCGCAACGAGTCGGGGTACACCACCGAGCCCTTCTGGTTGACGGTCTCACCGAGCACCACCTTGAGCGCCCTGTGCAGCAAGTGCGTCGCCGAGTGATTGGCGCGGACCTTTTGACGCCGCTCAGAATCGACGGTGACCATGAGCGTGTCGCCCACGGACACGGAGCCCGAGAGCACCTTGGTCTCGTGCAC
>JAYTAT010001090.1:0-2383 GCA_043737315.1 Archangium sp. | reverse complement strand
GTTCCGTACACCGTGCTTCAGCAGGCGGTCTTCGCGCACCCCACCGTGACCGAGCTCATCCCCACGGTGCTGGGAAGCCTTTCACCGCTCAATTGATCGAAGCCGACCCTGTCACTTCACGCCGGCATCGATCGCGTCAAGCAGCCAGCGCGCGGCCTGCTGTTTGCTTTGCCCATCGACGTCGACGAGTTGATTGGCGTGACGCATGGTCTTCAGGTCGAGGGCACCGACCCAGGCGTGCAACGCCTCGACAAGCCTGGGGTCGCGTCGCGCCGCGGGGCTGAGCAACAACATCGCGTCGTACGGAGGGAACGCGTGGCGCGGGTCAGCGAGCACCGTCAGCTCGAACGCGTCGAGACGGCCGTCAGTGGAGTACGCGGTGATGAGCTCGAGCTCGCCCGCCTTCACGGCTGAGTAGAGCAGCGAGGGATCCGAAGAGATCATTTCGCGCGGCTGCAGGTCGTACGTCTGGGCCACGTGCTTCCATTCAGGCCGACTGAAGAACTCGTAGTCGCTGCCCACGCGCATCGAACGAATGGGGCCCGCGAGCTGCTCGAGTGAAGTCAGACCCAGCTCGGCGGCGCGCGCCTGAGGCAACGCAAAGGCGTAGGTGTTCTCGAAGCCCAACGAGCCGAGGCTCGCGATGTGCTTGTTCTCATCGAGCCAGCGCCCCACTTCCCCGAGCACCAACCCGGGCGCCCCCACGTCGGTGCGATGAAGCTGGTTCGCCCACAGCGTGCCCGAATAATCGACGGCCACGTCGACATCGCTCTGCGCCAAGGCGTCGAAGAGAATGGTGCTGCCCAGGCCCTCGACGGTCGCGGTCTCGAACCCGCGCGCGTTCAGGAAGCCCGAGAGGGCCTGCGCCAGAATGTATTGCTCAGTGAAGTTCTTCGCGCCGATCCGCACCAGGCGTGGAGCGTCGGCACGCGAGGCCGCCGGGCGCAGCGCGATCGCCAGCACCAGCACCGCGGTGAGCAACGAGAGACCCAGCAAAAGCGGCGCCCGGGTTCGGCGGGTGGCGGCGGTCTCGAGGAAACCCAGCGCACCGTCGAGCACCAGCGCGAGCAGCGCCGTGGCCACGCAGCCCACCAGCACCGCGGTCCAGTTGCGCGTCTGCAAGCCCGAGAAAATGTAGTTGCCCAGGCTGGTCTGCCCTACGGGCGTGCTCAGCGTGGCGGTGCCCACCGTCCACACCGCGCTGGTGCGAATGCCCGCGAGAATGAAGGGCGCCGCGAGGGGGAGCTGCACCTGCAACAACACCTGGCGAGGCGAGAGGCCCACGCCCACGGCGGCCTCCATCACCGAAGCGTCCACCCCGCGCAGGCCGGTCACCGCGTTCCGTAGCACCGGGAGCATGCTGTAGAGCACCAACGCCAGCGCCGCCGGCAGGAAGCCAAACGCCGGGAAATGAGCGCCGAGCCCACGCCGCGCCCAGTCGAGCAACGGCACCATCAACGCGAGCAAGGCGAGGCCGGGAATGGTCTGCACCACTCCCGCGATGCTGAGCACCGCCCACCGCAACGTCGCGATGCGCGCGGCGAGGAGCGAGAGGGGAAGGCTGAGCGCCACCCCGGCTGCCAGTGAGATCAACACCAGCCACAGGTGTGGACCCAGGCGCGAAGGCAGCAGGGCGAGCTGTTCCTGGAGCGGACTCACGGCGCACCTGGCGATTCGAGGCGACGCTGCACGGCTTGCGCCTGCCGGCGCGGCATCGCGAGCAATCGTTCCACCTGCGGGTGTGGAGGCGCGGCGAACAGCTCGGCAGCAGTCCCCAGGCCGACCAGCTTTCCTTCGTGGAGAATCGCGAGGCGATCGGCGAGCAACAGCGCCTCGGTCACGTCGTGGGTGACGACCACGGTGGTGAGGCCGAGGGTTTCGTGCAGGTGGCGATACTCAAGCTGCAGCAACTCGCGCGTGATGGGGTCGACCGCGGCGAAGGGTTCGTCGAGCAGCATGAAGCGCGGGCGCGCGGCGAGGGCACGGGCCAGTCCTACGCGCTGCGCCTGCCCACCCGAGAGCGTGGCCGGACTTCGCAGCCTGAGCTCGGAGGGCAGGTTCATCAGCACCAGCAGCTCGTCGATGCGCGCGCGAATGACGTCGGGCTTCCACCCCAGAAGGCGCGGTACCACGGCGATGTTCTGCGCCACGGTGAGGTGGGGAAACAGGCCGACCTGCTGAATTGCGAAGCCGATGCGGCGGCGCAACGCCACGGCATCGACGCGCGTGACGTCTTCGCCCCCGACGAAGATGCGGCCCGAGGTGGGCTCGACCAGGCGGTTGATCAGCTTGAGCGTCGTGGTCTTGCCGCTCCCCGATTCACCGAGCAGGGCCAGCAGCTCGCCCTCTTTGACGTGCAGGCTCAAATTATCGACCGCGCGCC
>JAYTAT010001089.1:0-2384 GCA_043737315.1 Archangium sp. | reverse complement strand
CTCGCGCAAGGCAAGACACCGCGAAGCTCGATTGCCTCGTGGTGGGCGGCGGGGCGGCGGGGCTGTCCGCCGCGTGGAGACTTCGGGGTGCCGGCCTCGAGTCCTTGCTCGTGGTCGAAGTGGAAGACGTCTTCGGCGGCACCGCGCAGAGCGGCAAGAACGAGGTCTCTGTCTTTCCCTGGGGCGCGCACTACCTTCCGGCGCCGCTGACGAACTCAGGGCCGGTGCCGCGTTTGTTGCGCGAGCTCGGCGTGGTGACCGGCGTCGACGAACAGGGTGCGCCGACGTTCGCTGAAGAAGCGCTCATTCGTGAACCTGAAGAGCGGCTCTTCTACAAAGGCCATTGGTACGAGGGGCTCTACCTGCGCGCCGGCGCTTCGGCCGAAGACCTGGCCCAGCTGCACCGCTTCGAGCAGGTGACCGCGGTGCTCGCGGCAGCGCGCGATGCAAAAGGCCGCAAGGCATTCGCGGTGCCCATCGAGACCGGCAGTGACGACGCGGAGTGGACGCAGCTCGATCGCCTCAGCATGGCCGAGTGGCTCACGCGCGAAGGCTTCACCTCGCCGCGGCTCATGTGGCTGGTCGACTACGCTTGCCGCGATGACTACGGCGCGACCGCGCAGCACATCAGCGCGTGGGCCGGGCTCTGGTATTTCTGCGCGCGGCAGACCGGCGAGGACAAGAATGACGGCTTCCTCTCCTGGCCCGAAGGCAACGGCCGGCTGGTGAGCCAGCTGGCGAAGAGCCTGGGCGCTGATCAATTCCAGAAGAACGTGCTCATTCACTCAGTCGAAGAGACTGCAGGTGGCTGGCACGCCCACGGCCTCGAGGCAAAGACGCGCGCCCCCGTCCGCTACTTCGCCAGGCAAGTCGTGCTGGCCACCCCGCGCCACGTGGCAGGCCGGGTGCTCAGCGCCTGGAGAACCGCGCGCCCGAAGTTCCTCGAGTCGTTCGTCAGCGGCCCGTGGGTGGTGGCCAACCTGACCTTGAACCAGCGCCCGCAGGGCCGGGGCTTCCCGCTCGCGTGGGACAACGTGCTCTACGACTCGAAGTCACTGGGCTACGTGATGGCCAACCACCAGGCGGGGCGGGCGAGCGACGTGGGGCCCGCGGTGGCCACCTGGTACTACCCGCTGGCCGACGGTGACGTGCTGGCCGAGCGCAAACGGCTGCTGGCCACCACGTACGAAGACTGGCGCGCGATCATCCTGGCCGACCTGCTGCCTGCCCATTTCGGGTTGGAGCAGCAGCTGCAACGCATCGAGGTGATGCGCTGGGGCCACGCGATGGTGCGCCCGGTGCCCGGCTTCATCTGGGGGCAAGCACGTCAGCAGGCGCAGGTTGTGCTGAGCGGCAGCCTGCACTTCGCGCACTCCGATCTCGGCGGGTTGGCGCTCTTCGAAGAGGCCAACTGGCACGGCGTGCGCGCGGCGGAAGCGGTGCTGGCAGGGCTGCAACGCGCGTCGGCCAGCTGGCTCTGAGGCCTCCCCAGTCTCGGCGATGACGGGTGCGTTTGCAGGTGCTTCATTGCGCGCGGGGGGGGCTGCCATGGAGAAAATTGAACGGGAGCTGTTCGATGACAGCGCGTTTCAAAGACTGGCATCGCTTTCACCAGACGCGCTGATTGCACATCGTGACGGGCAGATCATCTGGGCCAACGAGGCGACCGCAAGGCTGCTCGGGTTTGCGTCGGCCGGCTTGATCGAAGGCCGAATGGTCATCAGCTTCGTCGCCCCCGAGAGCCGGGCCCGGGCGGCGGAGCGCATCGAGAGATTGCTTCGCACGGGACAGCCTGAGCCGCGCGATGAGTTCTTTTTGATCAGCGCCCAGGGTGAACGGCTGCTGACGGAAATCTCCTCGTCCCCGGTGGGCGGCGGCCTGATGGTGACCTCGGTCAGAGACCTGCGTGAACGGCAACGAGCCGAAGCGCGGGCGCGTGCGGTCTTCGAGGTCAGCAACGAGGCCATGGGCGTCTGCCGCGAAGGCCGGCACGTCGAGGTCAACGCGGCGTTCGCGCGGTTGTTCGGGTACGAGTCGCCCCTCGAGCTGGTGGGCCAGCCGGTGCTCAATCTGGTCGACCCTTCTGATCACAGCCGCATCACCTCGCTGATGCAGCGCCGGGCGCGCGGTGAAGCGACACCTTCGAGCTACCTGGCCAAGGCGGTCAGGCGCGATGGCTCGAAGCTGCTGCTCGAGGTTCAGGCCTCGTCGTACCGGGAGGCTGATTTTCACACCCAGATGGTGGTGATGCGCGACGTCACCGCCCAGCGCGAGTTCGAAGAACGGCTCGCAGCCAGCGAACACCGGCTTCGGCAGCTGTGCCACGAGATGCCGGTGGGCGTGTGGGAGGTCGATCTCTCCGAGACCCGGCGAACCGTCGACGC
>JAYTAT010001088.1:0-2388 GCA_043737315.1 Archangium sp. | reverse complement strand
TTCTTCTCAATGCTGACACGAGCTCGACTCTAGACCGTGGGGTTCAACGGCCGAAGAGGATCTCCGACATGAGCCGCCACGGCGTGTGCGCGAGGCGCTCGACCAACCACGGCCCCAGCATCATCACCTCGATGCCCGCGAGCCCAATCCACGGGCCGAAGGGAATGTTGTTCGCTTGCGGCACCCAGTCAGGAAGCTCCCCGGTCGCCTCGTCGGGCGGGGGCGAGTCGGGAATGTCCTGGAGAAAGATCGTGTACGGCACCAGCAGCAACCGCTTCCACAGCGGCACGCCCGGCTTCAAGAACTCAGGGGTGAAGGGCTCGCGTTTCGGCGCCTCTTCTTCCTGTGCCGGCGCTCCGGGCTCAGCGCTCTCGATGGTCGGCCCTGCCCGGCCGGTGAGCTTCATGCGCGCCAGCCCCACCACGGAGCCTTGAAGTGAAGAGAAGAGGATGACGCCCAGCAGCCCGCGCCAACCGACCTGAGCGCCGATCATCGCCATCAGGTACTTGTCGCCTGCGCCGAGCGCTTCGCGGCCGGTCACCAGCCACCCGAGGATCTCCATCACCCGGAAGACGAGAAAGGCCGCGAGGGCGCCGATGAGCGCGGTGACGAACGCGGCCTGGCCCTGCGGAATCGCCAGCAGCAGCCCCGCGGCGATGGCCGGCAAGGTCAGCTCGAACGGCAGAATCCAGTGCTCGGCGTCGATGAAGATGAGGGGAATGAGGAAGGTGAAGAACGTGAGCGCAGAGACCAGCGGCCAGTCGAAGCCGAAGCGCGCGGTGGCCGCGACGAAGAGGGTGCCGGTGAGCAGCTCGACCAGAATATAGCGGGGCGAGATGGGGGTCTTGCAGCCGGAACATCGGCCCCTGAGCACCAGCCACGAGACGACCGGAATGTTCTCGTACCAGGGCAGCTGGTGACCGCACTTCGGGCACTTCGAGCGGGGGCGCACCACGCTCTCGTCATTCGGGAGCCGCGCGATCACCACGTTCAAGAAGCTGCCGATGCTCAGGCCGATCGCGGCTATCCAGATGGTGATGAGTGCTTCCAAGGCAGACCGAAGGTAGCAGCGCTAAAAGGAAATACAGTGAACGAACCTTCTGGAAACGTCCTGGGTCTCAAGCCCAGCGAACTCAAGCACCTCAAGAACACCTGGCGGCGGCACGTGTCCGTGCACGAGATCGTCAGCCCCGAGCTCGCCCGCCACCTCACTGAGTTCTCCCTCGAGACCAACCGGCAGGTCGGCGTGTTGCTCAACCGCAAGGGCAACGTCGAGGCGGTCATCGTCGGCAACGCCCATCAACTCGACCTGCCCGACATCGGCCGTGCTCGCGCGGGTCAGGTGCGACTGCGTGGCCTGCGCCTGGTGCACACGCACTTGAAGAGCGAGCCGCTCACGCGCGACGACCTCACCGACCTCGCGTTGCTCAGGCTCGACATGGTCGCGGCCATCGGCGTGAAAGAAGACGGCCTGCCCGGGGTGCTGCACTACGCGCATCTGCTGCCTGAGAATCCGGCGGGCGAGATCTGGCGCACGCAGACGCTGCCCAACATCTTCGACGATGCGCCCGATTTCATCGCCACCGTCGAGGCGCTGGAAGACGAGCTGGCTGCCACCACGAAGGTCCGCAAGGTCGGAGATCGTGAACGCGCGGTGTTGGTGGCGGTGTGTCTCGATGGCGATCGTGCCGGCGCTGAGTCGTCGCTGGCCGAGCTCAAAGAACTCGCGCGCACCGCGGGTGTGGAGGTGGTCGATGAGCTGCTGCAGCTCCGCCGCCAGGCTGACCCCAAGTACCTCATCGGTCACGGCAAGCTCGACGAGCTCAACCTGCGCGGCATGCAGAAGCTCGCTGAGGTGCTGGTGTTCGACAAGGACCTCTCGCCTTCGCAGGCGCGGCACATCGGTGAGGCGACCAACTTGAAGGTGCTCGATCGCACCCAGCTGATCCTCGACATCTTCGCGCAGCGGGCCCGGTCGGGTGACGGCAAGCTGCAGGTCGAGCTGGCGCAGCTGAAGTACCTGCTGCCGAGGCTGGTGCAGTCGGATCAGTCGCTCTCGCGGCTGTCAGGTGGCGGTGGCGTCGGTGGCCGTGGCCCCGGTGAGACCAAGCTCGAGATCGATCGCCGGCGTGCGCGTGATCGCATCACGTTGCTCGAGCGGAAGATCGATCAGCTGTCGGGTGACCGAAAGACCCGCCGCCGTCAGCGCAGCCGCAAGGAACTGCCCGTCATTTCCATCGTCGGGTACACCAACGCGGGCAAGTCGACGCTGCTCAACGGGTTGACCAAGTCCGAGGTGCTCACCGAAGACAAGCTGTTCGCCACGCTCGATCCCACCAGCCGGCGGCTGCGGTTTCCGCGCGAGCATGAGGTCATCATCACCGACAC
>JAYTAT010001087.1:0-2391 GCA_043737315.1 Archangium sp. | reverse complement strand
CGGAAGAGCTCAGAATGATGCTCGGCTGACCTTCGACATCGCAGCGAATGCTGGTGGGCCGGTTCTCGTCGAGCACGGTGACCTTCGCCTGCACGCGCGCGGTGCATCGCTGGCGATTCTTGATCGCGTTCTTGATGGCCTTGAGCCCTTCGCCCTGGATCGTGATGGTCTGGGGGAGGTTGCCGATCTGGTCGCGGTTCAAGACCTGCGCGCCGTTGACCCACAGCTCAACGTCCCGAATGCGCGTCTCGACCTGAAAGCGGTCACCGGTCTCGTCGTAGAAGTCGAGTTTCCGCACCTCGATCTCCACCCGGTTCGCGTACTTGAAGGCGCCCTTGAACTCCTTGATCGAGTCGTAGTCACGCTCGTTGAGCACCTCGACTTCCTGGTCGAAGACGAACTGGCAACCACCGTTCACGCGCGACGAGGTGACCACATACTCCGTGGCGCCATCGTCACCGATGATGGTGTCTCCGCAGGTGAAGTTGCTGCTGTTGATGTTCGCGGTGAACGAACGGCTGATCGGCCGCACGCCCTCCGCCTTGGAGATCCGCACTTCGATAGGCCCGCATGCCGCCAACCCGACCAGCGTCAACGCGCACGATCCAACCTTGATGAGGCGACTCATGGTGTGTCCTTTCGTTTGAGGTAACCGAAAGGGTGAGCTTGCAAACAGCTCACCACCAAGCTGAGCGTTACCACTCGCGCCCCCATTTTGGTGCTGCTTTAGGCACAATGGTTCCCATGGGGCCCGTGAAGTCGCAGCCTTCGACTCCTTTCGCCAGCCGCGAGCTCAACGGCGAAGTGTTGCTCGAGGAACTCTCCGAGCTGCGCAATGCCCAGGTCCCCCAGAAACTTCTGAGTGATTTGGTAGGCGGGTTGCGCGATCTCGAGGGAGTTCGCGTTTCAGAAGCCGCGATGCGCCTCAAGCAGCTCGCGGCAAATCGGTTCTCCGCCACGCCCTCCCTGGCCTCTTTGCTGGTGCGCTGGGCGGCCAGGCTGAAAGTGGAGGCCGACGTGCCCCTGCTGATCGGCCACTTCGAGCGTCTGGCGATCACCGCGGCCATCGTCGCCTCCGTACGCCGCGCGTCGGAGTCGCTCAAAGGGGGGGGCCGCTGATGGCGTTCCCGGTCTCGGAAGAAGCCACCAATCAACTCGAGCTGTGGCCGCAACGCGCCCGCGCCCTCTTCGCGGAATTGCTCGAGGATGCGGGCAGCGATCTGCAGCGCGAGTTCATTCAGCGTGCGGTCGCCGCCGCCCATTCGCCGGCCGAGGTGCACGCCTTCGCAGATGCGCTGCGCGGCATGACCGACGAAGAGGCGTACGAAGCCTGCACGCTCAACGAGTCGGCGCCCGATGACTCGACGGTCACCCAGTTGCTCCGCGCCGAAGCAGACCCGCTCTTCGCCTTCGAGCTGATGGGCGGCACCATCGAGCCCAACGACAGCGCACCGGGCCTCGCGCCGCCGCGCCGCGCCCTCGACACCATCGAGCTCGAGGCCGTCGCGCCCCTCGATGCAGTCGCCGCCGCGGTCTCGAAGAAGAAGTCGTCTGAGTCATTCGAGGCCGACTCTGCCGGCACGCGCGCCAGGAAGCTCGACTGGAACGAGCTGCCCAGCAACCGGCCCGCGCCGCCGAAGAAAGATCCCGGCCCCGCTTCCAGCAACGGCACGCGTTTTCTGGAAGGCCTGCTCGCCGAAGCCACGCGCGGGCTTTCCATTTCGTGGCGGGAGCAAGACGTCGACGTGCCGGGCGGGCTCACCATGGCCGACGCGCTCGCTTCAGCGGCCGGTGCGCTCAGCCGCGGCATTCCGGTGCCTTGCGCCGTGGGCCCCGCACCCGGAGACCACCGCCGCTTCGTGGTGATCATGCAGCTGAACACCTCGGGCAAGAACCGCGCGTGGCAGCTCTACGATCCATTTTCCGCCGAGCTGTTGTGGGCCAACGAAGGCGACCTGCTGGCGAAAGCCGAGCTCCCTTTTGCCAACAAGCTCAATCGTCGGTTGACGCGCATCGTCTTGCCGCAGAGCCTGCGTTCGACCTTCTGAAGGAGTCCTCATGAAGCACGTGTTTCTCCTCGCCGCGCTTGTGCCCGCGATCACCTTCGCTGACTCGGTCAACGTCTCGCTCACCAACAAGGCGCTCAAGGGCAAGGGCACGCCCGCGGTGCACATCGAGATCCTCGAGCCGATCGCGGGTTTCCGGCTGGTGCTGGCGAAAGACGGCGGCAAGCCGCAGGAATGGAAGGGCGGCGGCAAACCCGGCGTCACCCGAACCATCGAGCTCAGCCAGGGTGAGGGCACCACGAAGTGGGCAGGTGAGCTCGTCATCAACCTGCCCAACGGCACCACCGGCAACATGCCGCTCGAGTTCGAGACCGAGCTGGTCGGC
>JAYTAT010001086.1:0-2391 GCA_043737315.1 Archangium sp. | reverse complement strand
CTACAGCAGCGCCTGCACCTCGGGCCGGTTCCTGACCTGCGCCAGGTCTGCATCGGTCCGAATCTGAGCGAGCCCTCCGTAGCCGAGCGCCTTCGCTTTCTGCAGGGCGGTCACCGCGTCTTCCAGCCGGCCGAGGTGACACAGACAGCACGCCTCGTTGTACGCATGCACGCCATCACCCGTACGAATGCGCTCGCTGGTGCACAGCTCGAGCGCCTGCGCATACGCGCCCGCCTCGAAGAGCCGCGTGGATGCGCTGCCCGCCAGTTCGATGTGTTTACGGGCGAGGGCCAGTGCGTCGTCGAAACGCTCCCTGGCGATCAACGCAGAGAGCAGCAACGGCCGCTCATTCTCGGTTCCCGCGCGCGGGTGCTCGAGCAGCTCAATCACCTTGTCTGCGTCGTTCTCAGTCGCGGCGAGCCGGGCCTGCAGCGAAATCGAAGGCATGGCATCGGTCATGGTGTTCACCGCGCGGCGTGCTCCCGCGAAGTCGCCCTTGCGGAGCCGAACCCAGGCGAGCTCCTCGGTCAGCTTCGCCCGCTGCGGGGGCTCGACCACGCTCATCAAGGCGAACTGCAGCTTCTTCTCGTCATCTTCACTCTGCACCGCGGTCACCGGCGCTGGCCCCTCGACGGTCAGGTTCCACCGGCCGTAGCCCTGAAACAGTCCCATCGCGCCGAAGTACCCGAGGAGAATCGAGCGCTGCCAGACGGCGAGCGCAACGATCAACCCGCCGCCCACGATGCTGAACATCGCCACGATGCGATCGCGCCGTTTGCCCGTGGCCCACTGCAGGCCTGAGTCGAGAACGTGCCCGCCGTCCCACGGGAGAATGGGGAGCAGGTTGATGATCGACCAGCCGATGTTGATCCACACCGCGTCTGACAGAGCCATCTCGAGATCAGCGTTGGGCGAGGTGATGAAGCGCTGAGCGGCGAGCGCGATGAAGCCCAACGTCAGACCTGCGCCGGGACCTGCGAGCGTGATGAAGAAGCTCTGCCGAGGCGTGGGCCGCGCGCTCTGGGGGTAGCTGGTGTGGCCGCCCAGGCCGTGCAGCGTGATCGACGGAGGGAACCCGTACGCGCGCATCGCCAGAGCGTGACCAAACTCGTGCAGCATCACGCCGATGAAGACGAGCACGCTCCAGATGACGGCGCCCCGCATGTCGCGCGTCTGCAACGCGAAGAGCGGAATGATGAAGAACCACGGCTCGATCCGCACCGGGATGCCGAAAAGCGAGAACTGGAGGCCGGAGCGTTCAGACATGGCGCGAGTCGTAACCGGCAAAGGGCCCCAGAACTACCGGAAGCGGGGAAGGCCATGTTCTGCTGCCGGTCTCAGGCCTGTTCGGCCTCGAGGCGCGGTCGTCCTCGTCGCGCTGACTTTAAAAGTTCACTGCGACGCCGACGCTGATCACGTGACGCAGGTAGAGGAACTCGTTCTGGGGCAGGAACCCCAGAAAGCCCGCGTACCGAAGGTCGAGATCGAAGTGTTTGCTCAGCGGCTTGACCAACTTGAGGGTGAGCGACGACACGTTCTCGTCCTCCTCGAGCACCGTGAGATCAGGTGAGAGGTACACGCCTTCGGGGAACACCGCGGGCTGCCAGGTGATGCTGGTGAGCAGCGTCAGTTCCCAGGGCAGGCGGAAGCCCGCGGTCGCGTTGAGCCGGTGCCGCTGCACGCTCTCGCCAAAAGAGATCGAAGCCTGATCGAAGTACGAGTAGCTGAACGTGAAGTGAAAAGGCCCGCGGAAGGAATAGCTGGCGCCTCCGCCGAACACGGTGTCCGTGCGCACGCGCGGAGGCGGCGGTTCGGTCCCCTCGGGCAGCGGGCGATCTCGCGCCATGCCGTTGTAGGTGCGCGGGTTGTACGAACCGAACAGCGAGACCGAGTGGCGCCGGTTGATCCGGTAGCGCGCTGAGATGGTGCCGTCAGGCCCCCAGAAGCTGTACTCGAAGCGGTTGTAGAAGAGAAAACGGTGCGCGTTGATCTGCGCGCGCAGGTCGACCGACGCATCAGGGAAGAAGTCGAGCACCGCACCGCCGACGAGATCCGTGTAGTCGCGCTCAGCCCCGCGCCGGTCGCGCGCCCGCCCCGAGACGCCGAAGGCGAAGTACTTCGCGAACGAGACCGTGGCCTCGAGCTGCGCGGCCTGCACCACCGTGTCTTCGGTGGGGATCAGCACGAACTTGCGGCCGCTCACGTCGTAGCTCCCGACGATTCGCACGTACTGGCCCAGGCGCAGAATGCCTTCGAGCTGGCCCAGGCCGAAGAAGAAGAGATCGGGCTGCGTGGCGCGATCGGTCGAGACGAAGTCACGCCGCGCGTTCGAGTCGATCGCCGGGCCCACCCACAGCCGCGCGCGACCCTGAAAGTCGGCCGCCGACGCAG
>JAYTAT010001085.1:0-2396 GCA_043737315.1 Archangium sp. | reverse complement strand
GCAGGAAGACCGCGATGAGCACCGCCTCGACCTGCAATCGCCTGAACCAGCAATAGCCGGCAGCGACAATGAGCCCCCAGAAGAAGAGGTACTCGTTGTGGTTGCCCGGCGGCAACGCGATGAAACGCAACACCCAGAGCTTCGCGTTTTCACCCTGCGGTACGTGCTTCTCGAGCAGCTCGAGCTGCCAGTCGAGCGTCGCCGCCACCGGGTTCGTCAGGGCGACGTCCGAGAGCCACACGTTCCACCCGAGAAAGAACGGCAACCACAACGAAACGGCAGCCAACCGGCGGAAGTTGAAACGTCGGTCACGGATCATCCGCCCCAGTTCCACGGCGATGAGCGCGACCCCGAGGAAGACGCCCATGTTGCGCGTGAGCAGCGACAGCCCGCAGAGGATCCCTGCAAGCCACAGCTGCTCGCGTTGATACGCGACGCAAGCGCCGAGCAGCAGCGCGAGGAACACCGACTCCGAGTACGCAGCGAAGAAGACGTTGTGACCCGGGAAGAACAGAATCAACGACGCGAACAGCCAGCCTGGCACTTCATGAAGCCGCGCGTTGTTGCGCACGTACGCGTACGCAAGCCAAACGATGGCTGCGTGCGCCAGCAGGTTCACCAAGACCGCCGCCCCCTCGAGGCTGATACCGAGGGTCGCGAACGCTCGCAGCGCCATCGGGTAGAGCGGCGGCCACGCATAGCTGTCGTAGTTCTGCGCGAGGCGCAGGTAGTGAACCGCGTCCCAACTCGTGAAGACCCAGGCGGCGAGGCCCTTGAAGGGGCGGGTGACCGCCAACGTGGGCACCGTGGCGACTGCGGCGCGGGTGATCAAGAACTGCACGGCATAGATGCCAACGAGCGCGAGCAAGGGCTCCAGCGGTCGAGTTCGTCTCACGGGGCCAGGCACCACGGCCACCTACTCAATGGGAGCGGCTCAAGACAGCAGCGTGTGCGGCCCCGCCTTCGGTCGTCCCGCCCTGAACTTCTTGATCCAGCGCGGACCCCACCAGTTTGCTTTGCCGAACAGCCGCATGGTGGCGGGCACGAGCAACACGCGAATCAACGTCGCATCGAGCGCCACCGCGATGGCCATGCCCACGCCGACGGCTTGAATGAGCACCACCTTCGCGAGGCCGAACGCGATGAAGACCGAGACCATGATGGCCGCAGCCGAAGTCACCAGCCCGGCGGTCTTCTCGAGCCCTTCACCCACCGCCTGCGCGTTGTCGCCGGTGCGCTCGTACGCTTCGCGCATGCGCGTGAGAATGAGCACCTCGTAGTCCATCGACAGACCAAACAAGACGCAGAACAAGAGCACCGGCAGCGCGGGCTCGAGCGAATGCGGTTCGATGTGCAGCAAGCCCCCGTGACCTTCCTGGAAGATGAAGACCAACGCGCCGAACGAGCCACCGATGGACAGGAAGTTCATCAGCACCGCTTTGATCGGCAGCAGCACCGAGCCGAGCAACAGGAAGAGCACCAGCAACGTCGCGCTCACCACGAAACCCACCGCGCGGGGCGTGCGTGAGAGCAGGTAGCTCGTGTTGTCGGTGTCGAGCGCGCTCTCTCCACCGACGAGCAACGTGCCGTCACCCACCGTGCGGTCGGCGCGGATGGCTTTGACGATCGCTCGCGCCTCGTCGCTGTCGGGCGTTGCCGCTGTGATGCCCTGCACGAACACGACGGAGCCCTTCGAGAAGGCCTTCTTCGCGCCTTCGATGAGCGGCGCCTGCTGCGGCGGTGGATTGCTGAAGAGGCCCTGGTACATCTCGCGAGAGAGCCGCGGGTCGCCGAACACCGGGCTGTTCACCTTGCGCACGCCCGGCAGCTCACTGATGCGCTTCGAGAGGTCGTGCAGCGCCCCGATGCGCTCAGGTGTAAACGGCGTGCCAGCAGGGAAGGACACCGGAACGTTGAAGTGGGTCTGCGCTTCGTCGGGAAACTGTTCACCCAGGAGCGCGAAACCACGCGCGGCCTCGAGCCCCGCGGGCAACACGCGCACGTCGGAGGCCGCCAGCCGAAGCCGCGTGAACGGCGAGGCGAGCAGCAGCAACACGCCCAGCGTCGGCACCAACACCAGCACCGGCCTGCGCATCACCGCCATCGCGAGGCGATGCCACACACCTTCGCGTGGCTTCAGCTTCGGCAGCGGCAACGCCAGCGCGTGAATTCGCTTGCCGAGCACTGCAAGCAACGCGGGCAACGTGGTGAGCGCGAAGAGCGCCGCGAGCGCGACGACGATGGCTCCGCCCACGCCCATGGTCATCAGGTACGAGCCATCGAAGAAGAGCAGGCCTGCGAGCCCCGAACAGACCGCCAGCGCCGAGAAGGCGACCACCCGGCCCGCGTGATCCACCGCGCGCACCAGCGCATCGCGAAAGTCGTGACCCGCGGCC
>JAYTAT010001084.1:0-14642 GCA_043737315.1 Archangium sp. | reverse complement strand
GGGTGCTGCGCAGGCCGATGGTCTCCACCGTGCCCACGAAGTCGTCGATGCGCACGAAGTCGCCTTCGCGGATGGGTTGATCGACTGCCAGCGCGAAGGCGCCGAACACGTTCTCGAGCGTCTTCTGCGCACCCAGCGCGAGCGCGAGGCCGCCGATGCCGAGGCCAGCGAGCACGCCGGTGACCGAGTACCCGAGCTCTGCCAACGCGGCGAGAATGGCGAAGCCCACCAGCACGAAGCGCATTACGCGGGCGACCAAGCTCACCAGCGCGCGGCTTCCCGGCCGGGCCTGGGCAAAGGCGCTCGAGCCGAAGTTGTCGCTCCAGGCGCTCATCGCCCGCAAGGCGACCCAGAAGAAAGCGATGACGAGGCCCAAGCGAAACACGAGCTGCCAGGCCGTGTCGGTCTCTTTGGTGAAGCCCAGCAGGGGCAGCGCGAACCGGGCGAGCAACGAGGCCCACCACAGCTTCAAGGGGCCGGCGAGGCGTTCACTGATTCGCGCGGCCGCTTCCTGATCTTTGCGCACGCGGCGCATCACCGCGCCCGTCAGCTTGAGCAGCAACCACGTGAGCAGCGCGATCAAGACGGCGAGCACCGGCACGGCCAGCCACTGCCAGCGCTGCAGGCCGAAGGTCGACGGCGACAGCCACGATTGCGGGAGCAGCGCGCGCAGGCCATCACCCGCCTGGCCCACGACCGCCTGGGCCTTGGTGACCGCCGCAGGATCTTTCACGTCGAACATTCGACTGACGCCGCCGTCTTCAGCGGCCTGCACGGTCAACGAGCCGGCGATCACCACCACCCAGAGGAACTTCATGGCGCGGCAATATGCCCGAAAGCGCCTCTCGCGCATGGCTCTCGTATTGAGAGCATCACGCTCATTTTGAGTGCCGCTCTCACCTTATCGAAATTGCATTGCGCAGCTTTTCCGGTGGGTTACGAGGTGGCCGCCTGATTGCTGTGTGTATTCACCCGTAGGCTGACACCACCACCCAAGGAAAACACATGAACAAGCTGATCTTCTCTGCCGCGCTGACTCTCTCGTCGCTCTCGCTGGGCTCCACCTGGGAAATCGACACCGGGCACGCGGCAGCGAACTTTTCCGTCAAGCACCTCACCATCTCGAATGTCAACGGCACGCTGGGCGACGTGACCGGCAAGGTCGAAGTCGACGACAAGGACGTGACCAAGTCGAAGATCGAGGCGTCGGTCGACGTCAAGGGCATCAACACCAAGCAGAGCAAGCGTGACGATCACCTCCGCAGTCCCGACTTCTTCGACGTCGAGAAGTTCCCGGCGATGACCTTCAAGTCGACCAAGATCGAGAAGGGCGAAGGCAGTAAGCTGAAGATCAGCGGCGACCTCACCATGCACGGCGTGACCAAGCTGGTCGTGCTCGACGGCGAGCTGACCGCTGAAGTTGCGAACCCCTTCACCGCGGCGAAGACCCGCGGCTTCTCGGGCAGCACCACCATCAACCGCAAGGACTTCGGGCTGACCTGGAACAAGGCGATCGAGACCGGCGGGATGATCGTCGGCGAAGAAGTGAAGGTCTCGATCGAGGCCGAAGTGGTGAAGAAGGAAGCGGCCAAGGCGGCCCCCGCGAAGAAGTAACCAGCTTCTGCTGACCCGCTTCAGAGGCCCGCTCCGATCACTCGATCGGGGCGGGCTTTGCTGTTCGCACCCGCTCCTTCGCGAAGGGCAGAGGTTTGAACTTCAGCGGTTCTTCTTTTTCTTCTTCGCGCTGGGCTGTTGAGGCGTGGGCATCACGATCGCAGCGGCGCCACCGAGAATCACCGGTGCGGGCTCTTCAGGGGCGACGGCATCAGAAGCGTTCCGGGTGAACACCCACCACACGCCGAGCACCGCGAGCAGCGCCGCCAGCGACATGGTCACGTACTGCTCGTCGAGCCAGTGCGACATCCACGAGAGCGGGCCCCAGTTCAGGTAGTGCGAGACCGCACACAGCGAGCACAGCAGCACCCCGACCTCGCGCCGTTTCTCGTGCAGCACCGCAAGGCCCATCAAGAAGCAGTAATAGTAGTTCGTCAGCTCAGCGCCGATGACGATGAACCCTGCGCCCATCGCAGCGCCCACCCACGGGTCTGCTCCGGTGTGTCGCAAGGCGAACCACACCAGCACCATGCCCGCGAGGAACGAGAGCCACATGAGTGGCTTGGCCTCATCCCAATTGTCGAGGCGGGTCGACTTCCACAAGTACCAGGAGTCGATCAACCCGGGCCGCACCGTCTTCTGCCCGATTGAGTCAGGCCGCCACGACAGAATGGTGCGCAGGCCCATGTGGTTGGTGAGCGGCGTGCGTGAGTGCTTTACGGTGTTCTGGCCGAACCGTTGCCAGGTGGTGGGGCCCCCAAAGAAGGCGAACGAGGCGCCGACCAGCAACGCGGTGGCCGCCACGCCGCCGGCCACGTAGCGAAGGAAGCGCGGATCCATCTTCTTGTTCACGCGGAAATACTCGAAGGCGGCCACCGCCACGCCTGCCGCCGCGAGCCCGGGGAAGAGCCGCAACAACACCGTGTACGCGAAGGCGGCGCCCGCGAGGGCAGGGCGGTTCTTCTTCAGCAGCGCGATCGACGCGACAAAATAGAAGATCCAGTCGTGCCGGAGAAACGCGCCCCCGGTCCAGTAGTACCGATTGGGGAAGTGGCAGCCGAGCACGATGGCCGCGATGGCGAAGGCGCGGGGCCCGAACGCCCACCAGATCATCGCCAGCGTGAGCGCGAGATAGACAGGGTCGATGAGGTTCAAGCGCGTGAGCTGCGCCATCGTCACCGGCCCGCCCGAGTTGGTCAGCGCGTAACCCGCCAACGTCCACACCGGCGTCGCGTTGTACCCGTGGTCCAGGTGGATATCGCGCCAGCGCGGCTCGCCCACGAAGCTGCGGAAGGCGGCGATGTCTTTCTTGAAGAGCTCCCAGCGCGCGGGGCTGAACGATTCTTTGCATCGCTCGGGGTGCGCGAGGATCTCGTCGGTCTTGATGATCACGTTGGTGCGCAGATCGGTGATCGTCTGCCGCACCACCTCATCGCGGCGCCCGTTCTCGACGTTGGCGATGGCCGCGCAGTCGTAGAGCTTCTCGTAGCCGAGCTCGGGGAAATATTTGGCCCCCATCACGTAGTGGTACGTGTCCCACACGTGCACGAAGTTGCCGAAGTGCAGCCGCCCGAAGTTGAAGTACGCGAGGAAGCCGCACAGGCCGAGCACGAGCAGGGTGCGATCGCGCAGCAGCTGCCGCACCCGAGGCCGTCCCTCCCACTGCAGCTTGAGGCCCCAGCCGATCACGAAGACCGCGCCCAGCGAGATGGCGAACTGCACCCACTGCGCTGAGGTGTCGTTGTCGAGCGCGCTGAAGGGTTTTGCCCACCCCTGAAACGGCTGCTCGCCCACGAAGTAGCGGGCGGCGAGCAGGCACAGCGCCAGCACCCCCAGGGGAATCTGCCAGTCGAGATCCGTGTTGGGGACCTTCGCGGGAATCGTCGGGGGAGTCGAAGCCATGGCGGCGCGCAATGTAGGCAGAATGGCCGCCGGCCGCGAGAACCCCGCGAAATTCCGCTTCGAGCAGAGGAATATGAGATCGTCTCGGCCCCCCGCCCGTTGGAGGCCCGATGAACCGATTGATTGTGCTGGCCGCAGTCCTCGTCGCGCCGCTCGCCTTCGCGCAAGGCATGTTGATCCCCACCGACACCTCGATGGGCCCGCTGGGCATCAAGTACCAGCGCGTCTCGGCAGAGATCATCGACGGCGCCGCGGTCACCCGGGTCGAGCAGGTCTTCGTCAACAGCAGCTCGCGTCAGCTCGAGGCGCACTACGTCTTCCCGCTGCCCAAGGGCGCCGCGCTGCAGGAGTTCTACCTGTGGATCAACGGCAAGCGCACCAAGGGCGAGATGCTCGAGAAGAAGAAGGCCACCGACATCTACGAAGGCATCGTGCGCCGCCTGCAGGATCCAGGGTTACTCGAGTACATCGACACCGATGCGTTCCGCGCGCGCGTCTTTCCGGTGCCGGCCAACGGTGAGCAGAAAATCGAGCTGACCTTCAGCCAGGTGCTCGATTTCAACGCAGGCCTCTTTCAGTACCACTACCCGCTGGGCGCCGGCACGCGGGGGGCTCCGAAGCTGACGGTGAAGCAGGACTTCACGTTCTCTGCGACCATCAAGAGCAAGACGCCCCTGCGCAGCATCTACTCGCCGACCCACAAGCTGGGCGTCTCGCGCAAGGGTGAGAACGAAGCTGTCACCGGGCTCGAGCTGGGCGCAGGCGCCGACATCTCGAAGGACCTCGATCTTTTCTACACCGTGTCCGACAAGTCGATCGGGCTCACCTTCATGTCGCACCGTGCCGACAACGAGCAGCCCGGCTTCTTCATGGCGCTCATCTCGCCGAAGACCGACGTGAAGGCCGACGAGGTGGTCGCGAAGCGGGTCACCTTCGTCATCGACACCTCGGGCTCGATGATGGGCGATCGCATGAAGCTGGCGCGCGACAGCTTGAAGTACTGCGTGCAGAAGGTGAACCCGCGCGACGAGTTCAACGTGGTGCGCTTTTCCACTGACGTCGAGGCGCTGTTCGAGAAGCCGCAGCCCGCAAGTGAAGCGAACATCAAGAAGGCGCTGGAATTCGTCTCGGGCCTCGAGGCCATCGGCGGCACGGCGATCGACGAGGCGATGGTGCGCGCGCTCAAAGACGGGGCCAATCGTGGTGATCGGCCGCACATGGTGATGTTCATCACCGACGGTCACCCCACGGTCGGCGAGACGGATGAAGCGGCCATCGCGAAGAACGCGAAGGCGGCGAACCAGGGCAGCCGCGTGTTCACCTTCGGCGTGGGTGACGATCTGAACGCCCGCCTTCTCGACCGCATGGCGGAAGAGGGCAACGGCACCTCTGAATTCGCGCGCGACGGGCGGGACTTCGAGCTGAAGATCGGCGGCTTCTACGACAAGGTGGCCAACCCCGTGCTCTCGGATCTCGCGCTCGATCTGACCGCCTTCGGTGCCTACGACGTGTACCCCAAGCGACTGGGCGATCTGTTCAAGGGTGCGCAGCTGGTGGTGATGGGCCGCTACCGCACGCCCAAAGACGGCACGGCGGTGTTGACCGGGTCGTTCAACGGCAAGAAGCAGGTCTTCGAGTATCGCGGTGAGGCGACGAAGGAGAGCAAGCAGTTCGACTTCGTTCCGCGGCTCTGGGCGATCCGGAAAGTGGGTTACCTGCTCGAGGAGATCCGCCTGCGTGGTGAGAAGCCCGAGCTCAAGGAAGAGATCATCGCGCTGGGTAAGAAGTACGGCATCGTGACGCCGTACACCTCGTACCTGGTGGTCGAGGACACGCCGATGCCGGTGGCGCAGAACCGCCCGCCTCCGCCTCCGCGCGTCGACCCGTGGCAGTTCCGGGGTGGTGGGGGTGAGGAAAAGGGGGTGTCGGCCAGGGGCTCGGCCAGTGGTTTTGGCGGGCTGGGTTCTCGTACCGCGCCGTCGGCTCCGGCACCTGCTGATGCGGCGCCTGCTACCGAGAGCAGCACGGACGACTTCAACAACCTCTACGGCCGCGGTCCGGGCAAGAACGCTCCCAGGGAAGACGCGATGAAGAAGTCAGAGGGAAAAGACGGCATCGCGATGTCCCGGGCCGTTCGCAAGATGAAGGAACAGAGCGACGGCGAGCGCGTCAACGACCCGGTTCGCAGCGCTTCAGGCCGCACGTTCGTCTACCGGAATGGCGGGTGGATCGACACCGAGGCGCAGTCGGGTACGAGCAAGAGCCTCAAGGTGAAATATTTGTCTGACGCGTACTTCGAGCTGCTCAAGGTGCGACCAGACTTGAAGGCGGCGCTCGCGTTGTCGGACCGGCTGGTGATCGTGGTCGGCAAGGACAAGAGCGTCATCATCGAGCCGACCGCGGGTGAGACCAGGGCCGAGTCGATTGTCGCCTTCTTGAAGTGACCCGTGCTCTCCCTCTTCCCGCTGTCGCAGGAAGGGGGGGCCATCAGGTTTTCATCACCAGCACGTCGCACGGTGCGTGCGTCATCGTCCACTCGGCGACGCTGCCCAGAATCAGCTTCCGCACGCCGCTTCTTCCATGCGTGCCAACCACGATGAGCTCGGCCTTCCGCGCCTTGGCCTCTTCGATGATCAACATGCGCGCGTCACCGCCAATCACCCGCGGTGTCGCTTTGACCCCCGTCTTCGCCAGCAGCGCCTTCAGATCCTTCGTCGCGCTCTTCAAGGCGTCTTCGCGGAACTCTTCTGCCCGTTCGCCCGAGACGACCACGTAATCCTCGTACGCCACCGACGACGCGTGCAGCAGCTCGACCTCATTGCTGTCTTCCAGCCAGGGCTTCGCCGTCTTGATGAGCTTGGCCGACGCGAGGGTGAGATCGATCGCCATGAGCACGCTTTGGTACGAACTGGTGGCGGGGCTGCGAACCAGCAGCACGGGCACGTCACCCAGCTTGACCACCTTGCGCGAGGTCGAACCCAGCCGGGCCTCGACGAACGACCGCCGCCCATGCCGGCCCATGCAGATGACGTCGGCCTCGACGGTATGCGCGCGTTTGATGATCTGCTGCGCGCTGTCTCCCTCGACCACATCGGCCACGAACTGCCGGGGCGATAGCCCGCGTGCGAGCGCCAGCTGGTGAACCCGGGCGAGCGATTTCTCGAGGCTGCGTTCGGCTTCGAGGATGGCGTCTTTGCGCAACGTGCCCGGAATGTCGTCGGGCACCACGTGGAGCAGGGTCACCTTCGATTTCGGCCCCAACGGAAGTCGGAGTGCCCGTGCGAGGGCCTGCTGCGACCCATCAGAGAAATCTGTCGGCACGACCACGCTGGAGAGCGGATTTCGTGAAGGCATACGGGTCTCGTAGCACTACAAGCGGGCGGGGGCGGTGTGTATGGTCCCCCACCATTGCGGCGCGTTGGCCGACGTCGCCAAAGGAATCACCTCGTCATGGCAACCCCGAAGTGGCTGGGCCTCGTGGCGCTCTGTGCGCTCTCAGCTTGTTTGACCCCGACCCGTGAGCCTGACTGCCTGCTCGATGGCACCTGCGAGTGCAAACTCAAGGCAGACTGCCGCCCCGGTTCCGAATGCGTGAACGGAAAATGTTTCGAGGTCGTCGATGCCGGCTCGCCCGGTGAGCTCGGCTGGCTCTGCACCCAGAACAGCGAATGTCTCTTCGGGCCGTGTCTTCCCACGGGCCCCGGCAACGGCCGGGTCTGCAGCGCGGTTTGTGCCGTCGACGGCGGCGTGGGCTGCGACAAGGGTTGGGAATGCAAGCAGGCGCCCACGGGACAACGAGGTTTCCTGTGTGCGCCTCCGATTCGGGTGCAGTGCCTTGCGTGCGACGCAGACTCCGACTGCAACACCATCGGCGATCGCTGCACGCGCATCGGTGATGGCACCTTCTGCACCACTGATTGTTCACTGACGGGCCAGTGCCCCCTGGGCAGCGTGTGCCGCTCGGTGAGCTTCGATGCGGGCTCGTTGCGCCAGTGCGTTCCCCAGAGCAACACCTGCGAGTGCAGCGCCGTGTCGGCAGGCTTGACCCGCGCGTGCAAACGCACCAACCCGCGCGCGACGTGCTTCGGCATGGAGACCTGCCAGCCCAACGGCAACTGGAACGGCTGCGACGCGCTCGAGGCTTCGGCCGAGGTCTGTGATGGCATCGACAACGATTGTGATGGCCTGACGGATCAACCCGACCCTGACCTGATCACCACCGGGCTGCCCGGCTATCCCAGCTGCCGCAAGGGCCTGACGTGCAACGGCCTGTGGAGCTGCCGGGGCCAGGGCGATGGGGGTTTCGCGTTCTCGTGCTCGGCGCCGGACCCGAAGGCCGAGCTGTGCAACGGCGCCGATGACGACTGCAACGGCCAGGTCGACGACGGGCTCATCGACGGCATGGGCGTGTACTTCAGCCCCCGCGCGTGCGGCACCTGCGCGACCGATTGTTTCAAGGTGCTGGAGAACCTCGCTGAAGACGGTGGCGTGGTGATCGACGGAGCGGCCACCTGCGACGTGCGCTCAGGTCAGCGTGAGTGCGTGCCGCGCCTCTGCGCGAAGGGCTCGTACCTCACGCCGCCCGGAACGCCGCAGGTCTGTGAACGCGCGGTCAGCTCGCAATGCCGCCCGTGCACCACCTCGGGTGATTGCCGGGTGCCGGGTGATGAGTGCGTGAACGTCGGCACGGATCCCGACACTTTCTGCGCGCAGAGCTGCGACGTCACCTCGGTGATGGAAGGCTGCACCGGCCGCGTGGGCGAGCAGGGCTGCTGCCCCACCGGCAACACCTGCCAGACGGTGAACGCGAAGAAGCTCTGCGTGCCGAATGGGAACAGCTGCCAGTGCAACACCGATCACGTGGGCTTCACGCGTTCGTGCTTCGTGACGGCGGGCGCGGCGACGTGCATCGGCAACCAGACGTGCAACGCGCAAGGCACCTATGGCGTCTGCGACACCTCGATGACCTCGCTGGAGTTCTGCGACGGCCGCGACAACGACTGCGACACCTCCATCGACGAAGGCTTCATCAACACGCGCGGCTCGGGCACCTACGACACCGACGCGCACTGCGGCGCCTGCAACAACAACTGCGGCGCGCGCTGGAGCCCCACCATTCAGCACGCCATCGGCGGGTGCAGCATCGCGGCGCCTTCGCCGAAGTGTGTGATCGCCAGCTGCACCACCGAGCGCGTGGGTGGCGGATCGATTTGCCGCACCGACGCCGAATGCACCGGCGGCTCGGTCTGTCACCCGACCTATCGTCAGTGCACCCGGGCCTGCACCGGCCCCGCGCAATGCCGTGCAGGTGAGCAGTGCACCACCAACTTCTGCACGCGCGGCTGTTCAACGGCCAGCGACTGCACGGCGTCGTTCGGCCCCGATGCGATCTGCAGCAACGGCAGCTGCGGCATCACGTATCAATTCGTCAACGCAGACCTCGACGAGACCAACGGCTGCGAGTGCGCTTCGAACCCGGCGGTCACCGACGAGCCCGAGCGCTTCGCCACCTACCCCACGGCCGGTCTGCCGTACGTCGATCGCGACTGCGATCAGGTCGACGGCGTCGCCTCGCGTTCACTCTTCGTGTGGGCGCAGTCGCCGAGCAGCCTGGGCACGCGCGCAGCTCCCTTCCGCACCATCGCCGAGGCGATCACGGCGTTCCGCCCGGCGATGCACACCTCGATCCTGGTGGCGCAGGGCACCTATGCCGAGCAGGTGGTGCTCACCAACGGTGTGCAGCTGCACGGCGGCTACTCTGCCGACTTCACGCGGCGCGACATCATCCTCTTCCCCACGTTCATCGAGGCGAGCGAGCCCAGCGCTGCCCAGCCGCGCGGCACCGTGAACGCAGAAGGGCTCTCGCAGCTGACCGTGCTCTCCGGCTTCACCATTCGCGGTTACGACGTGAACACCCGGCCGACAGCGGGCGTTGCGGCGAAGAACAGCTACGCGGTCTACGTGCGCGACTCGGCGGGGTTGGTGATTCAGAACAACCACGTGGTCGGTGGGCGTGGTGGTGATGGTTCACCTGCGCAACCTGGCCCGGCCGGCGCGAACGGTGGTGCAGGTCAGAACGGCGTGCCCGCGCGTGAGTGCAACTCGCCTGACTGCATCGGCGAGACGCAGACGGGGGGCGCTGCGGGCGCCAACGCCACGTGCACCGCGCAGGGGCAACCGGGTGCTGGCACCGACTTGAACCTCGAGCCGCAGGCGTACAACGGCGGTGGCTTGAACGGCGCGGGCGGCTCCAACGCGACCTACCGGCATTCCGATGCGTCGCAGACGGCGTTCTGCAAGTACGACTGCACCGTGCCCATGGATGGATTGGCGGGCGGCGCTGCACAGAATGGAACGGACGGCACTTCGCTGGGAATGGGCCGGGCTTGCGCGGCTTCGCGTGGCGCAATCGCGGGTGGCGACTGGGTCACCAGCGCGGCCACCACGGGAAGCAACGGCGCACCGGGACGGGGTGGTGGTGGCGGTGGTGGTGGCGGGTGCGTGCGCAACTCGAACCCCAACACGTGCACCATCGGGCGTCGCGTCGGCGATCTCGGCGGTACGGGTGGCGGCGGTGGCGCAGGCGGTTGCGGCGGCAGCGCAGGCCTCGCAGCAGCGGGCGGCGGCGCGTCGTTCGGCATCTTCGTGGTCGGCACCGCGCCGGCCATCGACGGCAACCTCGTCGACTTCGGGTTCGGCGGCTTTGGCGGCAATGGTGGCGCAGGCGGCTACGGAGGCCTGGGTGGTCAGGGTGGCCGCGGCGGTCCCAACACGTCGGTCGCGTGGTGCGCGGGTCAGGGCGGCCCGGGTGGTCGCGGCGGCAACGGCGGCGCCGGCAGCGGTGGTGGCGGCGGTTGCGGCGGCAGCGTCTTCGGCATCGCAGGTCAGAGCATCACGGCGCAGGGGTATACCGGCCGCAACACATTCCCCCTTCCTCCGGTGCTCGGCGTGGGCGCGGGCGGCGTGGGCGGTGCGTCTCCTGCGGGCCCGGGCTTCAAGGGTGAAGACGGCATGTCCGGCATCCTCTTCAGCGTGGAGAGCTTCTGATGAGCGCCCGACGAATGGTCTTCATGGTGTTGGCGCTCGCTGCGATCTTCTCCGCGTGTGGCCGCACCCTGGTCTATCCGCGCGCTGAGAAGTGCGTGTTCGACTCGGACTGCGCAGCGGGCCTGCGCTGCGTGAATCAGGAGTGCACCACCTTCGAAGTTCCCGACGGTGGTTTGCGCCGGAAACGTTTCGGCCAGCCGTGTGATGCGGGCGTGGAGTGCAACTCGAACTTCTGCGTACCGGGCCCAGCGGGTGCGTTCTGCACGGAGCCGTGTGGGGCGGGCGATGCGGGCCAGTGCCCAGACTCGTATGACTGCAAACGCACCGCGGTGCGAATCACGCCCGATGGTGGCGCGGCGATCGCGAACCTCTGCGCGGTGCCACAGCCGCTGCTCTGCCAGGCCTGTGCGGACGATCTCGACTGCGGCGCGACGGGCGCCGACAAGTGCGTCACCACTGACGGTGGAACGTTCTGCGGCCGCGACTGCACCTTCGATGGGTGTCCTGCGCTCTACGCCTGCCAGGCGTTGCCCGACGGCTCGAAGCAGTGTGTTCCCGAGGGCCGCACGTGTGACTGCATTCCAGAGACGGTGGGTCTGCAGAAGTCGTGTCGTGGTCAGTCGAACGAGTTCGGCCGCTGCCTGGGCAATCAGCTCTGCCAGCTCGATGGAGGCTTCACGCCCTGCGTGGCTCCGCTCGCGCTGCAAGAGACCTGCAACGGCGCTGATGACGACTGCAACGGCAACATCGATGACTTCACCGCGCCTGAGTGTACGCGCACGGTGGGCATGGTGACCTGCCGGGGACCGCAGGTGTGCTTCGCGTCTGCGGGGCTCGTGTGCACCGCGCGCACGCCCGCGAACGAAGCGTGCAACTACGAAGACGACGACTGTGACGGGCAGGTCGACGAAGACTTCCGCCCGGCGCGCGGTCTGTATTCGACGCCCGCGCACTGCGGTGCCTGCAACAACGACTGCTCGAAGATCATCGCGCGCGCGGTGACCACCAGCTGCGATCTCTCGAACGACACGCCCACCTGCCGCGTCTCGGTGTGTGAGCCCGGGTTCTTCCCCTTCGCGGACAACACGATGTGTCTGCAGTTGCCGGACACGTTGTGTTCGCCCTGCCAGCTCGACTCCGACTGCGTGGGCCCGGGCAGCCGCTGCCTCACCGTCGATGGCGCGAAGGTGTGCGGTCGCGATTGTGGCCCGGGGAGCGCGTACCCGCCGGGTTGCCCGGGTGGCTACACCTGCACGCCCAGCCCCGGTGGCAGCGCGCAGTGTGTGCCTTCGACCGGCACCTGCAGCTGCACGCCCTCGACGATCAACTCGACGCGCGTCTGTCAGCTCATCAACGCTGGGGGCACTTGTTCGGGCTTTTCCACCTGCGCGGCGGGCCCGGACGGGGCGAGCTGGAGCAGCTGCGACGTGAGCACCTTCAACCCTGAGATCTGCGACGCGCGCGACAACAACTGCGACCTGCGTGTGGACGAAGGGTTCTTGAACCAGGCCACCGGCCGCTACGAAGCCGCGCAGCACTGCGGCTTCTGCAACAACGACTGCACGAAGACGTTCTCGCCGACCATTCAGCACACCACTGGCGTGTGTGATCTCGCTTTGATGATGCCTCGGTGCGCGATGGGGCCGTGTCTGACCGAGGTCGTGGGCGCGACGACGTTCGAGTGGGTCAACGTGAACGCGCAGCCCGCCGATGGCTGCGAGTGCCGCCGGGTGCAGGGAAACCTCACGGTCGATCTTCCTGATCGCGCTCCGGCGACCGGTGCAGGCGCGTCGTGGGTCGACGAGAACTGCGACGGCATCGACGGGGTGCTGGGCGATGCGATCTTCGTCTCGGCGAGCGCGAACGCGGGTGGCAACGGCACGAGGACCTTGCCGCTGCGGACCATCACCGCGGGCGTGGCGGCGCAGCAGGCGCAGAACCGCAGGTACGTGCTGGTGGCGCAGGGCCTGTACCGCGAGAACGTGCGGCTGTTCGATGGCGCGCAGGTGTTCGGCGGCTACTCACAAGACTTCTTGAAGCGCGATCCCCGGCTGTACATCACGACGTGGGAAGGCGTGGCGCCGACCGCGACTGCGATTGCGGCGGTGCACGGTGAGTCGCTCGGAACAGCAGGCGCGGTTCGCGAGACGGTGGTGGCGGGCTTCGTCATCAACGGGTGGGACGCGACGGTGATGGCGGCCGCGAGCGCGAATGGCGAGGCGTCGATCGGCGTGTTCCTGCGCGACGTGGGGCCTCGCTTCGTGCTGCAGAGCAATGACGTGATCGCCGGGCGGGGTGGTGCAGGCGGCCGAGGCGCGACGGGTACGCAAGGCTTCGGGCGGCAGGCGGGCCCGACGCTCAATGGTCAACGCGGCACCAACAGCAACTTCTTCCCCAATGGCATGTGCGCTCCGGTGAACCACCGCAACGGTGGCGTCGCGGGGAGCAACGCGAGCTGCACGGGCGCCAACGGAACTGCGGGCGGCAACGTGGTCTGTCCCGTGTATTCGTTCGTGGGCAATCAGGGGGCGCAGCAGATGTACCAGGCGCCGCCCCCTGCCAGCCGCGATGGAGCGGGTGGCTTCGACTGGAGCTTCGACAACCTCTCTTCACCGGGCTGCAATCACGTCACCGAGTCGGGTTTCCCCACCAACATTCAGCAGCACGATGGTGCGGATGGGAGGCAGGGTGGTGATGGTTCGGGTGGCGTCGGTGGTCCGGGTGCTGTGACGCGGGCTCGTTTCGGCAGCATCGGGAGCGGGCGTTGGGTCGCTGCGACGGTGGTTGCGACTCCGGGTCAGGCGGGCCTCACGGCGCAGGGCGGCGGTGGTGGTGGTGCCGGTGGTGGCGTGGCGCGCTTCACTCCGGGTGGCTGTCAGGGCTGGGAGATCGGCGCGACCGGCGGTGGTGCAGGCGCGGGTGGTTGTGGCGGCACGGGTGGCAGCGCGGGTGGTGCAGGCGGTGCGTCGCTGGCGATTCTGATCACCTCGACGACGGCGAGCACGGTGTTGCCGACCATTCTGAACAACCGCATTCAGCGGGGAGCGGGTGGGACGGGTGGCGATGGCGGTTTCGGCGGCGCGGGTGGGCTCGGCGGTGCGGGTGGTTTTGGCGGCACTGCGGCGCGGTGGAGCAGCTCGGTCGGCGGCAAGGGTGGTGAAGGCGGCAACGGCGGGCCGGGTGGTGGTGGTGGTGGTGGCTCGGGTGGACCGTCGTTCGGGGTGATGACGTTCAACGTGGGGCTGGGTGGGTTCTCACCGACCAACACGTTCCTCACGCCGGCCTTCGTGGATACCTCGGGGCCGGGCGGGGCGGGCGGCAGCTCTCCGGGGTCGTCGACGAGCACTGGCACGCCAGGAGCGCGGGGTGTGTCGGCGAACAGCACCGTGCTGCAGAGTTGCTCGTCACCGTGCGTGGGCGGCACCTGCGACGGCAACGGGGTCTGCATTCCAAACTGAGACGTGTGAACCGGAGTTCGGGCCTCCGCTCACACGACGTGGGGGACGGTGACGTAGATGTGTTGCAGAACCAGCCGAGGCTCGAGCTCAACTCTTCTGCTCATATCCCCGTCGCGAGCGTCGCCCCCGACATCACCATCGGATGCGGCCCGAGGCCGTACTTCGCGCGAACGTGCAGGTCGAAGAACACGCCCTTCGACGAGGCGTCCATCAGCGCTGCGTGAACCGCAGCAGGCACCGCGAAGCAGCGGTACACCGCGCCGCCGGCGAACCCGATTTCCACCGCCGAGAGGCCGCGTCGAAGCCCACGGACGTCACGCTCGACGACTCGACGGCACCCCGAACTGCTCTCGAAGCGATCTGCATTCGAAAAAGGTAGCGATTTCAGGCTCAGGGCGATGATGCGAATTCCCCTGCAGCAACCTGAGCCCTCGTGGCGAGGGTGTCAGTGCGCGCAGGTGGAGGATGGGGTGTGCCTCTCCTTCACGCGAAGCGGGCGGTCAGGGCCGTGATGAGGAGGCTGGCCGCGACGGCCTTGACCAGCGCATCGCCCGTGTGGATCGCGTAGAGCCGCGCCGAATAGCCCTCGTGTACGACCGCGCCCGCGAGGCCGGCCGCCTG
>JAYTAT010001083.1:0-6046 GCA_043737315.1 Archangium sp. | reverse complement strand
CCTTGAGAGCACCCGAGACGACCGAGAGATCGGCTTTTGCGGCCTTGATTTCTTTGGGGAGAACCCGGCGGGTCAGGACGCGCATGGGGAGTTTTCGGAAGACCTGCCCTCAGGTTCGGTGCGCGAATTGTCAGGCGACCTGACATTTTCGTCCATCCACGTGAATCCTTTCGCCGGTGGGGCCCGTTCGTGAAGCGCGCTGCGCTCAGTGAGGGTGCTGCGGTGGTCGATCTCAGGTGCCCGCGGCGTTCGCGCAGCTCGATGCGGATTCTCGGGCGGTGATCGTGCTGCGGGACATCGAGGGGCTGTCGGGTGACGAGACGGCTCGGCGGTTGGGGCTCGAACCTGCCGCGATGAAGAGCCGGCTGCACCAGGCTCGGTTGGCGGTTTTGGAAAGGATCAAGCGTCTGGCCTCTGCCTGACTCTCTTGCCCGTGGGGGAGAGCACATCTTTTGCGGTTGGTTTGCCTCACCTGGGCGATTCACCCGCGGCAGGCGCACCACGGCTTCGCTCTGAAAGACCGGGCGGCTTAAACCTTGCTGTTACGGTCCGCACCCGATGGCTCCGGTAATTTCTACCCTCTGTTTCCTCGTCGTCAACGCAGCGACTCTTTCGGTACCGTCGGTGCCAGGCACCGGCCGTCAGGAGGTCCTGCTCACCCTCGACGCGCCCGCCGCCATTCACCTTTCCGCGCGCAGCGCAGCGGGCACCTCGTGCACCGTCATCGACCGCGTGCGAGGGCCGTTCGAGACCAACGGCAACGCGGGCGGGGCGAACTGCGAGGTCGATCTGCTGGTCGATGCCGGCCAATACAAGGTCCGCCTCGAGTCGCCCAAACGCGGCAAGGGCCCGGTCACGTTGTCGGCCACGCCCTTCCAGGAACTCAACGCCAGCCCGCCTCGCTTGATCCCAGGCTCGGGTGTGGTGACCACCCTCAAGCCCCGTCAGCAGGCCACGTTCTGGATCTCGATGAAGGAGCGCGGCGTTCCCTGGGTGCGCATCTCGGGCCGTCACGCGGGTGACGTTCGCTTGTGGAAGAACGGCGAGTGGCTCGAGCCGACGCAGCCCTGGCGTCAGCAGTTCTCGCCGCGCCCAGGCCAGCCGATGCACGAGTGGTGGCTCGACAGCCAGCTCGAGGCCGGTGACTACCAGCTGGTCGTCTACGGGCGTGACTCCACCACCGTCACGGGCAGCTCTGTCGACGACTCGCTCACCGTCGAGACCGGCTTTCGCGCCGGGCCCATCGAGCGCAACGTCGGCTTCACCCTGCCCGCTTCTGGCGTCTTCGCGGTGGCGGTGCCCTCCGACTCGTTGGCGGCGGTGCTGACGTTGGAGAGCCCGCCCACCTCGACCGTCGAGCTGCAGGCCATTCGCGCCAACGTGCGTACGGCCTCTGCTTCGTGCCGAATCGAGAAGGGCTCGCTCGCGCCCGAGTGCAGCACTTTCATCGATGGCCAGAACGCCCCGAGCGTCTTCCTGGTGCGCGGTCCCCCGGGAACGCGGGGCTCGCTCGAGTGGGCGCCGTATCGCGCGAACGCCGCCGTGCCCGGCTTCGGTGGGTACTACGGCCCTTCGACCACCCGGCTCGACTTCAAGGCGAACAAGGGCAGCTACTTCGTCGGCGTACACGATCTGCCCAACGACATCGACTCGGCCCCGCTGGGTTGTCAGCTCGAGCAGCTGCTCCCCAACGGCGACATCGCGGCCATCGTGGCGCGCAGCGTGCCGAGCATCGGTGATGGAGAGAAGCTCGAGCGCGAGTTCAACTACGACGGCGGAGCGGTCGTCTGGTTCGAGGTGAAAGGCGGCAGCGTCTTCCAGCGCGTAGGGCTCACGTCGCGGCGGTTTCGCATCACCACCAAAGGCGGCCGCAAGAGCACCTGCGAGGTCTACAAGGTCGAAGACCAGGGCAAGCTCAAGCGCCTGAGCCAGTCGATGGCCGAAGGCGCCGAGTGCAACCAGCTGCTCGCCCTCGACCCCGGCAGCTACCAATTGCAGCTCAGCGGCGGCCTGTCAGGCGTGGAATCGTTGAGCATCGCGCCCGATGGCGAGCCGACCGCGAAGGCCATCGCTTCGAGGGGTGGCTGCGTGATGCCTTCCGTCGCGCTGGAGAATTCGTTCTACCGCCTCACCCTCAATCGCCAGGGCAGCGTGACGGTGCGCGGGTTGACCCTGCAGCCGCTGCCGCTGACCTCGGGTGTGCCGCTGCACTTGCAGCTCGACGCCAGGCAGACCATCACCGTTCCTGTCGCGTTCACCTCGCCGCTGACCGTGCGTGCGTCGGGCGGCACTTCGTTCGGTTGTTCGGGCAAGGCAGGCGCGCTGCCGAAGAGCGGCAACGACTGCAACGTGCCGGCGGCCACCGACGTGCTCACGCTCGTGAACCCTGGCGATCAGCCGGTCAACCTCACCCTCTCGAAACCCGTCGCCATGCCTGCGCTCAGCTCGCCAGTTTCGTACCAGCCGACGCTCACGCCGATGGCGCGCATCACGCCCGACGTGCCGTCGTTCTTCGACTTCGCCGTGAACCAGACCCAGGCCGTGATGTTCGATGTCGCAGCTGCGGGGCTCTACAACGTCACCACCCAGGGGCTGCTCTCGACCGACTGCCGGCTGCGCACGCCGGTCATCGATGGCGTCGCGCAGAATCAGGGCGGCGGCCGCGGCCGCAACTGCCTCATCCAGACCTACCTGCAGAAAGGGCGCTACCTCTTCACGGCGACCACCACGGGCAGCAGCAAGGGCCGCGGCGCGATGACGCTCTCGAAGCGACCGGTGCGTGAGTTCGCGGGCCTCACCGGCGAAGGAGAGCAGTACTTCCGCGTCGAGGGAAACGACCTCGTTCAGCAGAAGCTGACCGTGAAGACCGAGGGCCCGTACGAGCTGGGCACGACCAGCCAGAGCAGCTCTTCGATGTTGTGCCGCATCGACGACCCCGAGGGCTGGCCCATCGAAGCGGTACCGTCGGCGTGCGTGGGAACACGCGAGCTGAAGGTGGGCACCTATCTGTGGACACAGCTGCCGTTGACGGTCGAGTCGATGCGCCGCACCCAGCTGCGGAAGGTGCGCCCGGCGATCACGCTCACGGGCAACAAGCCGCACAAGGTCGAATACTTCACCTGGTACACCGCCGAGCTCGGCACCGATGGGAAGGACGAGTTTCTCTTCACCCTCGAGGGCGAGACGCAGCTCGACGTGGTGCTCACCTCCGGCATGCAGGGCCGCATTTTCCTGCTGGAAAAGGACAAGGCGCCCAAGGCAGTCGAGGTGGTGCCCCCCATGCAGCCTTCCGATTCAGGCGAAGGCGATTCCTACGAATCGGAGAGTGGTCAAGGCGGGCAGGAAGCGCCGCCTGAGATCGAACGTGAAGGCGAGTCAGCGGAAGGCGAAGAAGAAAGCGAAGCTGAAACGCAAACGGCTCCGGTCGAAGTGGCTCAGGCTCGCGCCGCGCCGCCGCCCCCATCGGGCGTGAAGCTCACCCTGCCTGCGGGTCAGTACAAGCTGCTCACCGAGCACTCGCGCGCTGATGTCGGCGTGACGTACCAACTGCACCTCGGCAGCGCGACGTTGCTGCCGGGCATGACGCGCACCCTGCCCGCTCCGTCGATCATCCCGCTGCTGGTTCCGCGTGACGGCACGCTGCGGCTTCGTACGGAAGGTGAAGTCGACGTGCGGTGCCGCCTGCTCGATGAGAAGGGCCGGCTGGTCTTTGAGGGCAGTGAGAACGGCTCTGACTGGAACTGCGCCGTCGCCGAGCCCGTGCTGAAGGGCAAATACACGCTGCTGCTCGAGAGCGAGACCCAGCGGCCCGGCGAGACGAAGCTGACTGTTTCTCTGCCCACGGTGGAGGACAGGGGGCCGCTCATCGAAGGCACCAGGCTCACGCTCGCCGCCGCGGTGGTGTCGTTCGCCATTCCCCTCGCTGAGAAGGATGCAGTGCAGGAGATCTCGGTGCGCGCCCAGGGCAAGACGCCGCTGTCGTGCGCGCTGGAGACCGCGGAAGGCATCGTGCTTCATCGCAAGAGCCGGGTGAACGACTGCACGCTGCTCGTTCGCCCCCAGTTGCAGAAGTACCGGGTGAGGCTGTGGACCACCGACGGCAGCGCAGCGGTGGTGACCTCCTTGCGTACGCGGCCGATCTCCACGAGCTCTGCGGGCACGGTCCTGGGTGAAGGCGCGAGCGCGGTGAACATTCCCCGGGCGGGGCTCTACCGCACCAGCCCGCAGATCTTCTGCATCGGAGGAACGCAGACCGGTTTGTTGCGCCCGTGTGGGCCCGAGGTCTCGCTCGAGGCTGGCTCGACCGTGTTCTCCGGAGTCGGAACCAAGCCTCAGCCGCTGCCCCTCGATGAGAACGTCGCGAGCGCAGACGACAAGGCCCTCTCTCTTTCACTGAGCAGACAGCCCTTCGTGCAGGTGGTGAAGGCGGGCGCGAAGTCGATCTTCCTCATCGAGGCGCGCGTGCAGCACGGGGAACGCGCAGGGCCCTCGTGTGCATTCGATGGAACAGGCGCGGTGCGTGAACGCCGGGATGCTTCGTGTTTCGCCGCCAGCCGCGTCGCCACGGAGACCACCAGCCGGTTGTGGTCGCCCAGCGAGCAGGACATCGATACGCGCGTGGTGCGCCGGGCCGTCACCATGCCTGAGCGGGCCGACGCACTCACCACCGGGCGCAAGCGCGTCACCTTCAAAGACGTGGGCCGCTTCAGCCTGCCGAAGAACTCCCGCGCGCGGCTCGAGATCACGCTGCCCAAAGATGCCTGGGCGGTGCTCATCGACGACGCCGGCGCCTCGCTGGATCTCTGCGCGCCGAACGGAGATCTGCGTCGCTGCGTGTTGACCGGCCAGGCCGGCAGCGTGGTGCTGATCTCGCCCGAAGGTCAGGCCGACGTCACCACGGTGCTGCTCGAGGGCGGTGCGCCTGCCGTCGCGTTCACGGGCCTCTACGAAGACTCACCTCGCACGCCGGGCACGGTGCGGCTCTCGGTGCCGCCCAACGACTCGGAGCGCATGGCGACCATCGACGGAGCGCTGCGCTGCACCGTCGCCTTGTCTGACGGCACGCGCGTGGCCTCGTGCAAGGTGAAGGTGCCTGCGAAGTCAGGGGCCGAGCTGCTCATCGAGCACGGCGTGGGTCCGCTGCGCGCGATGGTGCATACGCCGGGTCGCGAGCGCTGGGCGCGGCTGGGCATCGAGCTGCCGGTCGTTCCCGGCACGGGGCTGACGTCGTCGGTCGCGGTGCCGCTGCAGAGTGGCCGCATCGATCGCACGCTGGTGCTCGACAAAGAAGCGGTGGTGCGCGTCGCGGCAGAGAGCGGCGTGTGCGGGCTCTTCCGTGGCACCGATCTGCTGAGCGTCGATGGGCTCGATACCGGCTGCGAGCTGGTGCGGGTGCTCTCGCCTGGCACGTATCGATTGCTGGTGCGTCCGTTTGCCGGCCGGGTGCAGCCAGGCTCGTTGCGGTGGACGGCCGACCCCGTGACTCAACTCGCGGAAGGCGTCAGTGCGGAAGACTGGCTTGCGCCCGGTGAGGTGCGGCTCTTCAGGTTCGACACGGCCAACAAGGGGAAGCTGGGTCTGGGCGTGCAGGCGAAGAGCGAGCTGCTCGAGTGTGCGGTCTACAACGATGGGTATCAGCTCGTCGGCGAGGGCTGTCACCAGTACCTCGCGCTCGACAAGGGCCGCTTCCTGCTGACGGTTCGAAATCCTCCGGCGCCGGGCGCGGTGCCGCTTTCGTTCAAGCCGGTGCTGTTGGGGTTGTCCGGCGAGAAGAACGACGTGCCGGAAGAGTACCTGCGTGAGTTCTTCGGCCGAGTCGGGGTGACCCGATGAACGCCATCAATCGGAGTGAAGTCATGTCGAGTGAAGCCGCAGTTACCTCTCCCTGCGCCCGCGGGGAGAGGGGACTCATGGTCGCGATTGCGTTGCTCGGTTTTGCCGCGCACGCGCAGTACCGCCCTGCTGATCAAGGCCAACGCCCCGCATCGGGCGGCACCTCACTGCTGCCTGAACAGTTCCTGCGCGGCTTCGATCCCATCTCCGTCTA
>JAYTAT010001082.1:0-2402 GCA_043737315.1 Archangium sp. | reverse complement strand
TTCAGCCCTGCGCGACGGCGACCAGCCGGCCCACGGGGCGCACCTGCAACTCAGGGTCGAGCTCGCTGAAGGTGAGCACCGCCACGTCGGGGAACGTGCCTTCGATCAACCGGCGAAGCATCCGGCGAACGTCAGGTGAAGAGAGCAGCACGCCCCGCCCCTGACGGGCGACCCGTTTGACCCCTTCGAGGATGGCCCCGGCCTCAGCGGGGTCGATGGCCGCACCACCCCGGCGCAACGTCTCTTCGACCGCGGGATCCACCAGCCAGGCGAACAAGGGCCCGCTGTTGGAGAACTGGTGGCTGATCTGCCGGGCGAGCGCGACGCGGCACTTCTCGGCGAGCTGCGCGGCATCACCTTCAGTCGAGGGCGAGACCAGCGCATCGAGAATCGCGCGCAGGTTCCGAATGCTCACCTGCTCATGGAGCAGCTTCTTGAGCACGTCGGTCATCAGCGGCAGTGGCACCTTCTGCAGCGCCTCTTTCACCAGCGCAGGCGACTGGGCCTCGAGCGACGTGAGCGCCGCCTGCACCTCCTGAACACCCAGGAATGAGGCCGCGCGCTTCTTGAGCAACTGCGAGAGGTGATCGACCAGCAGATCGCGGCGTGAGCGCGTCTGCAGCCCTTTGGCGTGTAGCGTTTCGCGCTCATCGATGACCGATGCGAGGGTGCGGCCCAGCGCATCTTGCGCGGCGATCGCTTCGAGGCCGCCCGCCTTCAGATCCGCCGCGTTACCGAGCACGAAGAGCAGGCCTTCGGGAAGCTGACCTCGGCCGGCAGGCACTTCGTCCACGGAAAGCGCATACGAACGGGCCTGCAGCGGCGCGCCGGTTCGAACCCGGAAGGCCGGCACCCGAACGCCGAGGTCCTGAAAGAGCCGCTCTCGCACCGCGTTCAGATCGACGTGCACGAACGCCTGGCCGTCTTCTTCGATGAGCGGGGTGAGGTCTGCGGCGAGATCGAGCAGCAGCGGGGCGACGGCGTGCAGCTGCTCGTCGACCTTCGAGGACTGCGCCGCGGGGGCGACCCGATCGTTGGGCTTCCTGGCTGGCGCCGCAGCCTCGGCCGCACGCAGACGGCGCAGCCCCAGGCCGACCAGCACGGCGAGCGCGGCGATGAAGAGGAAGGTGAAGTGCGGCATGCCCGGCATGGCGGCGAACGCGACGCACAGCCCTGCGACCACGAAGAGCGCCTTGTGTTGACCGAAGAACTGCGCGCCGATGTCGGTGCCCAGCGAGTCTTCTTCTTTCTCCGAGGCGACGCGCGTCACCACGATGCCGGCGGCGACCGCGATGGCCAGCGAGGGAATCTGCGAGACGAGCCCGTCACCGATGGCGATGAGCGCGTAGGTGCTGGCCGCGTCAGCCGCGGTCATGCCGTTCTGCAGCACGCCAATCGCGATACCGCCCAGCAGGTTGATGAAGGTGATCACCAGGCCCGCGATGACGTCGCCCTTCACGAACTTCATCGCTCCATCCATCGAGCCGAAGAGCTGCGATTCCCGCTCGAGAGAACGCCTTCTCGAACGCGCTTGATCCTGGGTGATCGCGCCCGCGCGGAGATCGGCGTCGATGCTCATCTGCTTGCCCGGCATCGCGTCGAGGGTGAAGCGCGCGCTCACCTCGGCCACGCGCTCGGCGCCCTTGGTGACCACCAGGAACTGCACCAGCGTGAGGATCGAGAAGATGACCGCGCCCACCACGTAGTCACCGCGCACCACGAATTCACCGAACGCCTGGATGATCTCGCCCGCGTGACCTTCGGAAAGCGCGAGGCGCGTGGAGGACACGTTCATCGCCAGGCGGAAGAGCGTGGTGATCAGCAACAGCGTGGGGAAGGTGGCGACCTTGAGCGCGTCCTTCGCGTAGATCGCGGCGACCAGCAGTGCAACGGCCGCCGCGAGGTTGATGGCCAGGCCCACGTCGAGCAGCCAGCTCGGCAGCGGCACGATCATCGCGCCGATGATCATCGCCATCACGATCGCCAGCACCACGTCAGATGAAGCCTTCGCGCGAATCAGCACCTTCTCGACCACTGCGAGCACTGTGTTCATGACTGCGCCTCTTCCTTCGTCTCGAGTGCGACCTTCAAGATGGCGGCGGCTGCCTGGTACAGCTCTTCAGGCACCTCTTCTCCGACGTCGTAGTGAATGAGGCTGCGCGCGAGGAAGATGTCGCGCACCACGGGAATGCCCAGCGCCTCGGCTTCTTTGCGGATCTTCAAAGCGTCCTCCTCACGGCCACGAGCCACGATGTACGGCGCCTCGCACTCGTCTTCGGCGTAGCGGAGCGCCACGGCGATGTGCGTCGGGTTCACCACCACGGCGGTCGCCTTCTGCACGCCGCGCGCGTTGCCACTGTTCGCCAATTGTTTCTGCAACGACTTGCGCTTGGCCTTCTGGT
>JAYTAT010001081.1:0-2404 GCA_043737315.1 Archangium sp. | reverse complement strand
TGACGGTGACCACGCCCGTCGCCGCGAACATGCCGGGGATGAGGCCGAGCCAGTCGATCGCCAGGATGAAGAAGAACAGCGAGGTGAGGTACGGCGTGTAGCGCTTGCCCTCTTCTTTGCCGAGGTTGGGCACCGCGATCTCGTCGCGCACGAACAGGGCGAGCACTTCGATCAAGTGCGCCAGGGTGCCCTTGGGCACGCCGTTCGAGTCACGCTTGCGCCCCAGGAACAGCAGGCTGAAGAGCACGATGCAGGCGATCCACATCATCAAGATGGCCTTGGTGGGACGCAGATCCCAGCAGCCGTTGATGAACAGACCCAGCGACGGGAAGCTCTCGAAACCTGCGGGGGCGTGACCGCTGCAGGCGCCCGGCACGCGCTCGAACTTCAGGAACTCGAAGGCCTCGGCGATGTGAATGGCGGGCAGGTGGTAGGGCGGAAAGGGGATCTCCATCTCGAAGACGGTGTCGTCTGCGACGTGGTGGAGAATGAAGTCGGCCGTTTCTTTCTTCTTGTCGACCGGGGCATTCGGGTCGACGTGCTCGTCATTGGCGAAAGAGGGAGCCGCGAACAGCGCGAGAACGATGAGGGCCAACCGCTTCATGAGATCACCTTCACTGGTGTTGCACTGCTGAGCAGGCTGCGCGTCTCGAGCACTTGCTGCGAGAGAGACACGACGAAGAACGCGATGACGAACGCGAAAGGAGAAAGCTCGGGGTTCTGCTTGATCACCACGGCGCCCAGACCCAGCGCCATCAGGCGGAGCATGAACGAGAGACCCAGGGTGGTCATGGTGACCTTGAGCGCGGCGGTGCCGGTCAGGCCCTTGCCCAGCTGCGTCTTGAGCACCAGCGAGATCGCGCCCAGACCCGAGGCCACCAGTGCGCCGATGAGCGCCGAGGTGCGGCTGCCCAGGTCCATCGGGAGCACGAACGCCAATGCCGCGACGACGCCGCCGAGTGCGAGGGTCAGAGGCAGCATGGTGTTGAGGCTCTTCACGGTTTCTTTTCGCTCTTCTTCTGCTCGGCCATCAACTGATTGGATTTTCGGATGAACGCGTAGAAGCCGACCGCGCTCCCACCCATGCCACCGACGATCAGGCCCCACGGCCCGATCCCCAACCACCTGTCCAACCCATACCCCGCACCCACTCCGAACAACGCTGACCCCGTGAATTGCCAGACCGCGCTCAACCACGGTTCTGCCGCTCGGTATGATTTGGCGAGCGGTGACAATCCTTCGTCGGGGTCTTTCAATCGCGCGCCGCGTACCAGAGGGTCTTGAGGGGCACAACGCAAAAGCCGTGCTTCACATGAGCCGGGCTTCTGGACCCCGCACGCGGACTTTTGTTGCCCCTGCGGGAGCTCAGGAATTAGGCAAGTGAGATGAAGGTGTTTCCGAAGGTGCTGCTGGGCCTGGGCGCGCTGGCGCTGCTCATTCAAGTCGTTCGCCCCGACCAGACGAACCCGCCCGTGACCGGCGACATCGAAGCGCCTCCCGAGGTGATGAGCCTGCTGAAGCGGTCTTGCTACGACTGCCATTCCTTCGAGACCAGGTGGCCCTGGTACGCGCAGGTCGTGCCCGTGTCGTGGCTGGTCACCAAAGACGTGAACGACGGCCGCAAACACCTCAACTTCTCGGTGTGGCAGGGCTACGAAGAAGGCCGCAAGCTCAAGAAGTTCAAGGAGATCGCAGAGGAAGTAGCCGATGGCGAGATGCCGTTGGACATCTACCTGCCGCTCCACCCTGAAGCGAAGCTCACGCCCGCCGAGACGACGTTGCTGGTCGAATGGGCCAGGCGCGACGGTGCCCCTGCGCCGTGAGGTGAACTACCGATGGTGTCGAGCGATATCCACCTTCGCAAGCCTTCCCTTCAGCTCAAGTCAGCTGGTCCCTGGCTGCGTGCTCTGACAGGTCGCCGTTCACGACGCCCGCGCGCATCTCAGGCGACCACGACGCCTTTCCAGAACGCGACTCGCCCGGCGATCTGCTTCGCGGCGTCTGACGGTCGCTCGTAGTACCAGGCCGCATCGGCGTTGATCTTCCCGTCGACCTCGAGAGAGTAATAGCTCGCGGTGCCCTTCCACGGGCACGAGGTGTGCGTGTCAGTCGCCTTGAAGTACTCCCGCTTCAGCGACGACTCAGGGAAGTAGGAATTCCCCTCGACGGTGATGATGTCCTCTGACTCCGCGACGACGACGCCGTTCCACGTTGCGCTTTTCATGTGGTTCTCCTGGGCCCTTCAGGTTGCGATGAACAACGAAAGCGCGAGTGGCCAGGCCTGGTTGGTCCACGACTTCGTGCAGGTCAGGCCCGACTCGAGCCCCCACGCGCGGAGTTCGCCCAGGTTGAAGCGATGGCTCGACTCAGTCCACACGGTCTCGCCCGCGCCAAAGTGAAGCTC
>JAYTAT010001080.1:0-2405 GCA_043737315.1 Archangium sp. | reverse complement strand
TCCGCGGGGGCTTCACGCCCGACAGCGCCGTCGAGGTGCTCGACCTCACCTCGTTCCAGGTCGCGCCGCTGCGGCTCGAGGTGGTGGCGGCGCTTCATCGCAAGTCGCTGCTGACGCACTCGGTGGCCCCCGAGCTGCCCAATACGCTGCGCCTGGGCATGCTGGAGAGCGTGCACGAGTTCGCAGGCCAGCAACTCGAAGCCATGCAGGGCGTCGCGGGCGCGCGAACCCGCCACGCCGCGCACGTTCTCGAGCTGGGCCAGGCGTCGCTTCAGAAGCTGGGCACCGAACGCACCGAAGAGGGCATGAACGAGCTGTTCGTCGAGCGGCAGAACCTGACCGAGGTGTTCGAACGCGCGCTGTCGACGCTGCCGCCTTCGAAACACAGTGCACACGCGGCGTTGCGCGCTCTGACCGTGCTCGAGCCGGTCATCGTGCGCACCGGCCCGTACGCCTCGCATCTGGCCTTGCTGGACGACGCGATTCGCGTGGGCCGCTCGGTGGGCATCGACGCACAGACGCTGGCCATCGGGCTGCGCCAACGCGGCAATGCGTGGCGCGTGCGAGGCCGCCTCGTTCAAGCGGTGGAAGAGCTGACGCAGGCACTCGTGCTCGCGCGCACCACCGGCGACAGGTCGCTGCTGGCGCGGGTGCTCACGGATCTCGCGGTGGCGCGCTTCGTCTCGGGGAACATCGACCCCGCGCTCGAAGGGTTGGAAGAGGCGCTCGGCCTGGCCCGCGCCGCCGACGACAAGGCCACGCAGATCGAGACGCTGGCCTACATGGGCATCGTGCGCGTGGCGCGGCATGAGCCGACCGAGGCAATCATGCACTGCGACGAGGCGCTGCCGCTGGCACGTGAGCGCGGTGACCGGCTCAACGAGGCGCGCATTCTGGGCACGATGGGCGGCATCTTTCAGGATCAAGGCCGGCTCGAGCTGGCCCACGCCTTCTTGCGCGACGCCGTGCAGCGGTGTCAGGCGATCCGCGAGGTGCGCTTGCAGGGCTACTTCCTGGGCAAGCTCTCGCACCTGCAGGGTGAACGCGGTGAGCTGACGCGGGCCCACAAGACGGTGGGTCAGGCGCTGGCGCTGCTCTCGGACGTCGGCGACGTGCGCCACGAGGGCCTCTTCCTCACGTACCTGGCGACGCTGGAGTCATTGAATGGAAAAGCCGAGGCGGCACGTACGGCGCTGGGCTCAGCGAAGGTTCGGCTTGAGAGCGTGAAGGATCCGCTGCTGCTCACGGCGCTTGCGCTGCGCCACATGTTCGTCGAGCTGCGGGCGGCGAACGCGAGTCGTACCGAGGCGCAGGCGCTGCTCGACGACGTGAAGGCCCCGCGTGGAAATCGCAGAGCGCGGGTGGATCAAAGTGAAGAGGTGCGGCTCGCGGCGCGCATGCTCGAGCGCAACCTGGTCGTTCCGGGTGGTCCTCACCCTTCAGCACCGCGCTGACGTGACGCCCTCGCCCTGCGATCAAAGTCGCGCCACGATCGTCTGGGCCTATTTCAGCCGGCCATCGAGCCAGCCGAAGAAGTGCTTCGTGGTCGCCTCGTTCTCGGGGATCTCGTAGTCGCCCACGCCGAGCACCTTCGCGTACGCCCCGACCTCATCCAGGTACGCGCCGTACGCCTGTAAGGCGAAGGCATTGCCGCGCTCGTTCAGATCCTCCTCCCACAGCTTGGCGTCGCAGGCACAGATGAAGTGTTCCGTGGGGTCGAGCCGGATCGATTCGAGTTCGTGCGTTTCGGCTGCGAGGCCGCGCTCCGCCGCCCACCACAGGAACAAGCCCATGTGCCGGCACGCCCGCTGCCAGGTCTTCGCGTCGCCAACGTGAGCGTCCCCTCGATCGATCGACATGCGCCTGATCATGAGGGCCCCGGGCCTTAAGGTCACCCCGGTTCGTCCTGCCCTTCCTCACCCGACAGCCCGTGCGCGCGGTAGAGGGAGGTGGTATCGGCCTGACCGCTATGGGTCTCTCCATCGGAATCGTCGGGCTCCCCAACGTGGGCAAGTCCACCCTCTTCAACGCGCTGAGCAACGCAGGCGCGCTGGCTGCCAACTACCCCTTCGCCACCATCGAGCCGAACGTCGGCATCGTGCCGGTGCATGACGAGCGCCTGACCGCGATCGCCGAGAAGGTGAAGCCCCTCAAGCTCATCTACACGACGCTCGAGTTCGTCGACATCGCAGGCCTCGTGCGCGGCGCCTCGAAGGGTGAAGGCCTGGGGAACCAGTTCCTCGCCAACATCCGCCAGGTCGACGCAGTGCTCTACGTGCTTCGCTGCTTCGTCGACGACAACGTCACCCACGTCGAAGGCAGCGTCGACCCGGAGCGCGATAAGGATGTCGTCGACACCGAGCTCTGCCTGAAGGACCTCGAGGCGCTTGTCCACCGTCTCGAGG
>JAYTAT010001079.1:0-2405 GCA_043737315.1 Archangium sp. | reverse complement strand
GATGAGGTCGGGCAGGTTGCGCGCCGTCTCTTCGAGCACCGAGAACGCCAGCGGGCCCTTGTCGGCCACCGCGGAAACGTAGGTGGGCGAGACGTGGCTGCCCGGCGCGTTGGCGGGGCGGGCGATGAGGCTCTCGACCATCACCACCAGCAGGAAACTCGCGAGCAGGAAGCCGAAGTCACCGATGCGGTTGGTGATGAACGCCTTGCGGCCGGCGAACGCCTTTTGCGGGTCGTCGTACCAGAAGCCGATCAGCAGGTAGCTGCACAGACCGACGCCTTCCCAGCCCACGAAGAGCAAGGGCAACGAGTCGGCCAGCACCAGCGTGAGCATCGCGGCCACGAACAGGTTCAGGTACGCGAAGAAGCGCCAGTAGCCCTTGTCGTGGCTCATGTACTCGGCCGAGTACACGTGGATGAGGAAACCCACGCCCGTGATGACCAGGAGCATGGAGCCCGACAGGTGGTCGGCCATCAGCCCGAAGTTCACCCTGAAGGTGCCCGCGTGGAACCAGGTGCCGAAGTCGGCGCCCACCGCGTAGTCCACGCCACCGAAAGGCGTCGGCGCCGAGGTTGAACGGTCGTTGATCGTCCAGAACACCAGCAGTGAGAGCAGGAAGCTGCCCAGCACCGACGAGATGGCGACGAGGTTGGTGTTGGCGCGGCCGATGATTTTGCCAAACACGCCGCAGATGAACGCGCCGAGCAACGGCAGCGCGATGATCAACCACAGCGCGTGGCCGGCCTGGGTCGCGTCGACGTGAGCAGTCTGAAAGAAGAGCTGGAGCTTTTCCACGTGAGATCCCTCAGTGCTTCATCGACTGGATTTCCTCGATGTTGACCGTGCCTCGGGCACGGAACACCGAGATGACGATCGCCAGGCCCACTGCTGCTTCAGCCGCGGCCACGGCGATGATGAAGAAGGCGCTCAGGTGCCCCAGGTCGTCACCGCGGGCGCGGGCGAAGGCGAGGAACGTGAGGTTCGCGGCGTTGAGCATCAACTCGATGCACATGAAGACCACGAGCGCGTTGCGGCGAATGAGCACGCCGAACATGCCGAGGCAGAACAAAGCCGCGGCGAGAATCAGGTAGTGCGACGTCGAGATGGTCTGAATCACAGTGCCCTTTAGATGCGCGGCTTGGCGACGACGACGGCGCCCAGAATGGCCACCAGCAGCAGCAACGACACCGCTTCGAACGGGAAGAGCCACTGGGTGTACATGATTTCGCCCAGGTGCTTGATGCTCCCGAAGTCCTTCATCTTCGCGGCGTCGGTCGTCCACGCGAGCTCGGTCGCGGGCAGCTGGCGGAACACGGCGACGAGCGCGACGAACAGCCCCACCACCGAGGCGCCACCCGCGATTCGCGTGGGTGAGAACGTCATCACCGGCCCGTGATCAGACAGCGAGAGCAGCATGATGACGAACAAGAAGAGCACCATGATGGCGCCCGCGTAGACCAGCACCTGCAACGCCGCGATGGTGTGCGCCCAGAGCAAGACGTAGATGCCTGCGAGGAAGAAGAAAGTAGCAACCAGCGACATGGCCGAGGCGATGGGGTTGCGCGCGAAGATGACGCCCAACGACGCCAGGATGGTGAGGCTGGCGAAGGCCCAGAAAAAAATCGTCTCGACGATCGCGCTGGTCACTTGAACTCTCCGAACACGCCCCAGGGCTGATCACCGTGAGGGCAGCGCTTCTGCGCGATGTGGTCTTCGAATTCTTTGCGGAACTTCTGCACGAAGCTCTGCACCGGCAACGCGCCTGCATCACCGAGCGCGCAGATGGTGTTGCCCAGGCCAATCGGAGGCCAGGGCGCGATCGCCTGTGCCACGTTGATCAGCGTGTCGAGGTCGGCAGACTCACCTCGGCCCTCTTCGATCTTGCGGATGATGCGGGCCATCCACGGCTGGCCTTCACGGCAGGGTGTGCACTGGCCGCACGACTCTTCTGCGTAGAAGCGGGCCACGCGCCACAAGCAGCGCACCATGCAGGCCGTGTCGTCCATCACCATCACGCCGCCCGAGCCGGCCATCGACTGCAGCGGCTTGAACGCGTCGAACTCGAGCTTCACGTCGAGTTCATCGGCGTTGAGCACCGGCGCCGAGCTGCCGCCGGGAATGCAGGCCTTCACGGTGCGGCCTTCGGGCAGCCCCTGGCCATATTCCTGAGCGTAGATGAGCTCGCGCAGCGAGGTGTCCATGCCCACTTCGTAGGTGCCGGGCCGCAGCACCGCGCCGGAGACCGTGACCAGTCGCGTACCGCCCGACTTGCCCGTGCCCAGCTTCATGAACCAGTCGGCGCCCTTTTCGAAGATGCGCGGGAGCGAGGCGATGGTCTCGACGTTGTTCACCACGGTGGGGCAGCCGAAGAGGCCGACCACCGCAGGAAAGGGCGGCTTCAGACG
>JAYTAT010001078.1:0-2405 GCA_043737315.1 Archangium sp. | reverse complement strand
GCGCGCCGGTCATGCCCAGCGGCTCCCGAATGCCGCCCTGGTCATCGACGATGAACTCCTGGGGGAGCACGTGAATGACCTCGCGGTCGACGGGAATGTTGACCGTCTTGGCCTGCTCGATCACGCGCGCAATGTCGGCTTCACGCACCTCGCGATCCTTGAGCGCGACGACGCCGCGGCCGCCGAAGCTCTTCACGTGGCCACCCGCGATGCCGGTGTAGACGTGCGTTATCTCGGTGCCGGCCATGGCTTCCGCCTCGTCGATGGCGCGCTGAATGGAGTTCACGGTCGTCTCGATGTTGACGACCACTCCTTTGCGCAGACCCTTCGACGGGTGCGAGCCGATGCCGATGATGTCGATGCCCTCATCCGTCAACTCCCCGACGATCGCGCAGATCTTCGTGGTGCCGATGTCGAGGCCAACGATGATTTCCCCACCCTTCTTGCTAGCCATGTCTTGCCTTTCGCCCCGCTCTTTCGAGACGGGAGATGTTTCAAAACCGATTCGAGGCTCTTTTCAGGGCTTCTTCACGGCGAGCTGCACAGCGACCCAGGAAGGACGCGTTCGGTTGTCGAGGCGAATGACCTCGGCGACCATCGAGCGGGCGTGCAGTTCTTTCCGCACGCGAGCGAGCCGCCCCAACTTCGGCAGCACGTCCCCTTCCCCAAATTCGATTTCCTGCCCGGTGGCGGTGACGGCGGTGATGCCCTCGGGGTGAATGTTCACTTCTGAAAGCGGCTGCGCCTCGACGCCAGGCTCTGCGGCATAGGCGTCGATCAAGGTGAGCGCCTCACGCAGCGAGCGCAGCGCGTCTTCACGGCGTTCGGTCAACGCGTCGCGGTCGAGCCCGGTGACGAGCGGGAGATCGACGGCATCACCCGGCTTGATGCGCTTGAACGGTTCGGCCTCTTCGTTGACCAGGTAGAGCTCACCCAGCGTGAGCGTGGCGATCGCGCGGTGCTCCACCACGTCGATGGCCAGGTGTGACGGAAGCCGGCGCGTGACGCTGACCGACTTCACCCACGGGTGCGTGGCGATCGCTCGTTCCATCGCGCGCACGTCCATCGAGATGAGGTTCTGACCGAGCAGCACGCCGCCCAGCCGCACGAGCTCGACGTCGGTCGATTCGGATTGGCCCGAGACCCTCACGTCAGACAACGCGAACTGACGCGCGGTGTGCGCCCACTTCCACGCTTCGTTGCCGCCGACCGCGATGAAGATGAAGCTGAGCGCGAGCGCGCAGAGCTTGAGCGCCACCGGCCCGTGGTTCTGTGCGGCGGCTTTGAACTCGCCAGTTTTTTTCGCCACATCGACGCGGCGGCGGTTTTTCTTCGAACGGAACAAGGTGGCCTCGTCACGGTTCAACCCGTGACGCCTCCATCGTGGGGGTGGGTGGGCCGTCCCGCAATTTTTTGGCCACAGAGACGTGGCTGTAGCGGTCGCTCATGTGACGAATCTCCCGATGCGCTTCACCTCGGGGGTCAAGGTGACACCGGTCTGGGCAAGCACCCGGCGCTGGGCTTCAGCCATCAGGCCGGTCACGTCGGCGGCGGTGGCGCCCCCCAGATTCACGATCCAGTTCGCATGCAGCGTGGAGATCTGGGCGTGGCCGATGCGGTGGCCCTTGAGGCCGGTCGCCTCGATCAATGAGCCTGCGAAGTGCCCGGAAGGATTGGTGAAAACGCTGCCGAAGTTCGGCTGCGACAGCGGCTGGGTGCGCTTGCGGTAGCCCAGATCGGTCTCCATCTTGGCGGCTGATTCGGCGAGGTCGCCCTTGCGGAGTCGAAAGCGGATTCGGGTGACCACGGCGCCTGCCGGGAGGTCGGTGTGGCGGTAGCGGTAGGTGAGGCCGGTGACCCAGCCGATGCCAACGGGCGTTACCAATTCGACCGCCTCGACGATGGTCATGCATTCGCCGTTCTTGGTGCCCGCGTTCATCGACGTCGCGCCTCCGAGGGTTCCGGGGATGCCGGCGAGGAATTCGGCGCCCACGAGCTGCTGCTGCTTCATGAGCGTGACGATGCGGGCGATCGCTGAGCCGGCGTTGAGGGTGATGCGTTCGCCGTCGATCTGCTCGGGGAAGTAGTCGTTGGCGAGTTTGAGGGTGATGCCCGGCACGCCGAGATCGCCGACGAGCGTGTTCGCACCGCCCCCGAGGATGCTCACGGCAACACCTTCTCGATGAGCGAACTGCAAAACCTTCTGGAGCGAGTCTGCCGAAGCCGGCTTCACGAGGGCTTCAGCCGCTCCACCGACACGCACACTGGTCCACGGCGCGAGCGGTGCGTCGCGCTTCACCTCAGCGGCAGTCAGGTGCTCGAGATTCATTCTCTCTTCCCCTGCGAAGCGAGGAGAGGGTGAGGGGCCCGCGTCACGGCGAGCTCCCCAGCGAAGCGAGCAAGTC
>JAYTAT010001077.1:0-6057 GCA_043737315.1 Archangium sp. | reverse complement strand
TCGGTGTTTTTTCGGGTGGTGCAGATGAACGCCATCACCTGGTCGTCTTCGGCCGTCTTGATCACCGTGACGCCGCGCCCCGGGCCCGCGAGCACGTTCACTTCGTCGACCTTGCAGACCAGCGCGTTGGTCTTCTTGGTGACCACGCCGAGCAGATCTTTCTCGACGCACCCCGCCACGCCGATGATCTCGTCACCTTCGCCGCAGCGCGCGAAGCGGCGGCCCGAGCGGGTCGACACTTCCTTGTGTGCATCGAGCGAGAACCGAAGCCCGTAGCCATCCTTCGAGACGGCCACCATCATCGAGGGAATGGGCAGGCGCGGATCGAGCGAAACCGCGCCGACGATGCGTTCGTTGTCGTCGAACTTGAACAGCTTCTGCACCGGGTCGCCGTACCCCGTGCTGGGCGGCACGTCGTTGAAGCGCGTGGTGTACGCCGCGCCCGCGCTGGAGAAGAAGACGAGACTCGACTTGAGCGAACCCGCGATGAGCGCCATCAGCTCGTCGCCTTCGCGCATGCGCGTCGAGGTGGGGTCCTTCAGCTCACGCACCCGCTTGACCCAGCCGTCGCGCGTGACCACCACCTGGCAGTCTTCATCGGCGATGAAGGCCTCTTCGTCGTACTCGGCCTCTTCGATGGGCCCGGAGATCTTGGTGCGGCGTTTGTCCTGGTAGGTCTTGCCGACCTCCAAGAGCTCGTCTCTGACCAGGTTCCAGCGCGACTTCTTGCCCGCGGTGTCGGGCTTGAGCAGCTCAGAGAGCACCTTCGCCTCGGCCCGCTTCTCCTTGAGTTCCTTCTGGATCACCAGGATCTCGAGGCGCGCCAGCTTGTAGAGCTTCATCTCGAGGATCGCCTCGACCTGCTCCTCGGACAGCGTGAAGCGGGCGATCAACTTCGCAGCCGCGTCGGCTTTGCCTTCCGACTTGCGGATGATTTTGATCATCTCGTCGAGGGCGTCGTAGACCTTCTCGAACCCCTCGAGGATATGCAGCCGCGCCCTGAGCTGCTCGAGTTGGAAGGTGAGCCGCCGGGTCACCACCTCGAGGCGGAACTGCAGGAAGTGCCAGAGCATCTCCTTCAAGTTGAGGCGCTTGGGCGACATGCCCGCGTCGGGGCCCTCACCGGGCACCAGGCAGGTGAGGTTGACGTTGAAGTTGGTCTGCAGCGGCGTGTGCTTGAACAGGTACGACATCACCAGCTCAGCATCAGAGTCGCGCTTCAACTCCATGACGATGCGCACTTCTTTGGTCGACTCGTCGCGCACGTCGACCAGCGCCGGCAGTTTGCGATCGGTGATGATTTCGCCGATGCGCGAGACCAACGTCGACTTGTTCACGGCGTACGGAATCGAGGTGACGATGATGTTCTGCCCGCCACGCGCGCGCTCCTCGAGCTTCCACTCACCGCGCAGACGCACCGCGCCCTGTCCTGTCTCGTAGATCTCCTTGAGCTCCTTCTTGGAGTTGAGGATCTGGCCGCCGGTGGGGAAGTCGGGGCCCCTGACCGCCTTGAGCAGATCCCTGGTCTCGAGCTTTGGATCCTTGATGAGCTCCAGGCACGCGTCGACGAGCTCGCCCAGGTGATGGGGGGGGATGTTGGTGGCCATGCCCACCGCGATGCCCGTCGTGCCGTTCATCAGCAGCTGCGGCAGCTTCGAGGGCAACACGACCGGCTCACTGCGCGTGCCGTCGTAGTTGGGCCTCAGCTCGACCGTCTTCTGCTGCAGCTCACCGAGCATTTCTTCGGCGAGTTTCTGAAGGCGCGCCTCTGTGTAACGCATGGCCGCTGCGGCATCGCCGTCGACCGAGCCGAAGTTGCCGTGACCGTCGACCAGCGGGTAGCGCAGCGAAAAGTCTTGCGCCATGCGCACCAGCGCGTCGTAGATCGACTGATCTCCGTGGGGGTGGAACTGGCCCATCACCACGCCGACCACGTTGGCGCACTTGCGGTACTTCGCGTCGGAGCTGACGCCTTCGTTCCACATGCCGTACAGAATTCGCCGCTGCACCGGCTTGAGGCCGTCACGAACGTCGGGCAGCGCGCGCGACGTAATCACCGACATGGCGTACGCGAGGTACCGCCTGCGGGCCTCGTCGGAGAGGTTGATGGGGCGGTCTCCACCACCCCCGCCAGCACCGGCCGGAGGCGGTTTACCGCGCTTGCCGCCGCCCTTCCCATTGCCCACCTGAGGCGTGTTCATCTGTTCAGCTGCGCTCACGAAATACCTCGATCTTTCATATCGTTGCGGGCCATGAAGCGAGTGCTACAGACCTGATCGCTCAGACTTTACCAGCCTGATCCCGCTCGGCAAGAAATAGCCTCAGACCAACCTCGCGGAATGCCTCCAGATCTCCTGCCTGATGCGGTCATACGACGGAGGTGATCTTTGAAGGCCGTGGGCTAGGCTCTGCGGAGTGCTTCCTCTTCTTCTTTTCGTGCTGGCCGCGCCCAAGGGTGCCGTCGCTCCCGCCAAGCCCCTCCTTCCCACTAAGGCCGCCGTCTTCGTCTCGTCACCCGATGAGGCAGGGGCCGCCCGAACGGAAGCCGAGCTGAGCAAGGCGCTGGAAGACGCGAGTGTGGCTGTGGTCGACGTGCCCGCGGGTTTCCCGCTGTCCGCGCGCGACGAGACCGGCGACACGCTGGTGAAGGACGCCCGGCAGGCTTACGACGACCTCGATTACGAAGGTGCGGCCGCCAAGTGGACCGGGGCCCTCGAGTTCTTCGTGAAGAACCCGCAGGTGGCCGACTCGAAGTCGCTGGCTGACGCGCACTTCTTCGTGGGCGCGCTGGCGATTCAGAACGGCGGCAAGTCGCACTCGAAGAAGGCGACTGAAGAGTTCGTGCGCGCGCTGCTCAACAACCCCGACCTCACCTGCGATCCCCAGGTGTACGGCGCCGACGTGAAGAAGGCTTTCGACAAGGCGCTCACCGACATCAGCGCCAGAGGCGTGGGTTCGTTGTCGATCGACTCGTCGCCCCCCGGCGCGATGGTCAGCCTGCGAGGCAAGGAGCTCGGCCTGACGCCCATCTCCGGAGCGCCTTCGGTACCGCTCGGCCGTCACTTGCTTTCCTTCTCCAAGCCCGGCTTCGAGCCTTCAGGCGCGTACGCCGACGTCGCTAAAGAAGGCGGCAGCGCCAAGCCCACCCTCACCGCCGCGCCCGGCTACATGGCAGTGCGCGACGCTGCGACCGCGGTGATCGGCAAGGGCGTCGGCGTCAAAGGCGCGTTCCCCCCGGGCGCGAAGAAGCTGGGCGAGATCGTCAAGGCGCGTTTCCTGGTGCTCAGCGACGGCACCCTCGCCGAGGTCTGGGATGTCGAGACCGGCAACCGCCTCGCGGGCCTGTCGCTGGCGGCTGAGGAATTGAACGAGAGCGCGAAGAAGATCGGCGCCTTCATTTCGAAGCCGGGGAGCGCCGCCGTGGCCGCGGCCGAAGTCACCGAGACCTCGGAGGAACCGTCAGCCGGCGGCCCCGTGTACAAGAAGTGGTGGTTCTGGACCGCGGTGGGCGTGGTGGCCGCAGGCGGCATCACGGCAGGCGCCGTCGCCGGAGCGAACAATTCGGGCGGGCGTCCGTTCAACGTCGTGCTGGGCATTCCCTGAGGTGTGTTCGATGAAGTCCGCGCTGCTGATCCCGATCGTCACTTGTCTTGTCGCGACGCACGCGCTGGCTGCGCCGCCGTCGGAAAAGCGCATCTCTGCGCTGATCCTCCCCATGGACAAGGGCTCGGAGGCGCTCACCCTCAAGGTCGAGTCTTTCGCGAACGACGCGCTCAACGAGTACCAGGGCTTCAAGGTGCGAACGAGCGACGACCTGTTCGGCGTCGCCGCTGACGAAGAAGCCTCTGCTTCGTTCAAGCGCGCAGAGATGGGCTTCAAGGAGAGCAAGGCCGCCTTCGACGAGCGCAACTACGAAGACGCCGAGCGCAAGCTGCGCGCGACCATCAAGGAGTACGGCAAGGCCGTCGGCGCGATGAAGAACTGCGGCAACCTTTGTGACGCGGTGGCCATGTTCGGCTCGGTGCTGCAGGCGCGTGGTGATGTGGAAGAAGCGAAGATCGCCATCCTCGATCTGCTCGCGCTCAGCCCTACCTTCGAGCTCGATCGCAAGCGCTTCCCTCAGAACTTTCTCTCGCTCAAGGCCCAGGTCGCCACCAGCCGCAACGCGCAGCTGCGTGGCAGCGTGACGGTCAAGACCAAACCCTCGGGCGCGCGCGTGTTCCTCAACGGAGAGCTGCAGGGCTACTCGCCGCACACGCTGCAGACGCTGCCCATCGGCAAACATCTGGTGAAGATCGAGCGCCCCGGCTTCAAGCAGCTGGGTCTGATGGTCGAGATCACGCCCGAAGATCAGGAAATCACCAGCGAGCTCATCGCGACCTCGGGCTACAAGGCCTTCGACGCGTTGATGGACAGGCTCGCCGGTGAAGCGCTCAAGGACAAGGGCGGCAGCACGATGGTCAGCGTGGCGAACTCGCTCAAGCTCGATCGCGCGGTCATCAGTGTGCTCAAGCAGGCGACCAGCGAGTCGACCGAGCTCACCATGGCGTACTTCGATCTCAAGACCGGCAGGCGCATCGCGATCAAACGGGTCGCCTTTCAGGGTGACGAGTTCGGCCAGCTGCGCGGTGAGGTCGAGCGCATGGTCAATCACCTGGTGAACTCCGAAGGCGGTGGCGACAAGGTCACCCGCTCTGCAGATCCCCTCGACAACAAGGCGGGCACCGAGGAGTGGCAGGGCGAGGATCGCGGCGGCAAAAACGTGAACCGCGAGAAAAAGTCGAAGGGCGGCGACCCGCTCGACAACGCCAACGGCACCGACGACTGGTGAGTCAGCTTCGATCGAGCGTCCAGAAGCGCGTGTGAAGGCGCAGATCGTACGGCGTTCGATAGGGCTCGTCGCTTTCGCTCTTGCGTCGAGCGGGCGCAAATCGCAGTGAGTCGTCTTCGTTCACGAAGATCTCTCCATTCAATTTCTGCGCGCCGCTGAGCACGAAATAATGCCCGCCGTCGGCCCAGGTGGAACGCACGCCCGATCCGCCGCCTTCGAAGTGTTTCACCACCGCATCGATGTTGGGCAGCGTGCGCACGACGTACCTGCCACCCGCGGCACCCGTGAGCTTTGCCCAGTCGTCCGCACGCAGCTCGTTGGCGAAGGCGGCCGTGGCAACAGCGTCGAGGCGGGTCTCAGAGCGGCCACCTCGCAGCGTCTTGTTGAACTCCGGCCCCAGGCGCACCCCGCCCCGTTCACCGTGAATCGAAGTGTAGCGATGTTCGAATGCTTCGCGGCTCAACCCCGGCGGCACCAGGCCTGCTGACTTCCACAGGTGCACCGCAGCCGACGCGAGACATTCCAGGCCTGGCTGGGAAGGATTGGGGGAGACGAGCACCTGCTGAATGGTGGCGAAGGTGAAAGCGCGCTCGCCACGTTCATTGGCTGCAGCACCGCCGCCGTCGAACTGACCTGCAACGAAGAAGCGGTGCACCGCTTCGTGAAGCAGCGCCTCGATCGAGCTTGCTTCGTACACGCCCGCGCCCTCGAGGAGCTGCGCGAGATCGCCGTGGCGGTTGTCGAGTTCAATCGTCGGCCGGCCGGGAGACGAAAGCGACAAGCCACCATTCGGCTGCAGACGAACGTGATCGTTCAGCCCGATGCGCACCGAGAGCGGGGCCAGGCCGCGCGAGAGCTCGCGGTGCGTCACCACGTAGAGCAGCTTCGCCGCGGGCGTGGAAAGACGGTCGGGCAACACCAACGAAGGCCTCGCGCGCAGCACCCGCTCGAGCACCACGTCGGCTTCCGTGCGTGGGGTCGAAGGAAATGCTTCCACCGAATTGCGTACGGGGGGCGGCGCGTGTTCGGGCTCGAGAGGAACCGTGGCGAGAACGAGGCGAGAGATGGAAGGCATGTGCCCTCACAGAGCAACTTTGCGGCCGACGCACTTTTGCGAAGATTCGCGTGGTTGCCGAGGTGGCTCCGTTTCAGCGCGAGACTCGTAGTACACGGCGCGAATGCGCTTGCGCCTGTCGCTGGTCTTCGCCCTCATCGCCTGCCCTGCC
>JAYTAT010001076.1:0-6069 GCA_043737315.1 Archangium sp. | reverse complement strand
AGCAGAAGACCACCGAGCTCATCGACGTCATCGCGAACTGCGCAGGCCTGTTCGTCGAAGCGAGCTCAGATTCGACCAGCGTGGTGCCCGGCGGAAAGCTGAAGCTCAACGTGATGGTGCTCAACCGCTCGAACGCCGCGCTCAAGCTCGAAGAGGTCAAGGTGCTCGGAGCGACCTTCCCCGGCAGCGTGCTCGAGCGCGGCAAGGCACAGAAGCTCGAGCTCAACCTCGTGGTGCCGGCCTCATTGAACGCGTCGAATCCGTACTGGCTCGAGCAGGCACCCTCGAAGGGCACGTGGACGATCGCCGACGATCTTCCCATCGGCCCCCCAGAGCTCAGCTCACCCTTCCTCGTGGAGTACCGCTTCACCGCAGGCACGCAGGGCTTCACCCTCAAACGTTCCGCTGCGTTCAAGTGGACTGACCCGACCGCCGGTGAACGCACCCGGCCGATTGAAGTGTTGCCCCCCGTGGTGGTGAAGCCGAACGCCGAGCTCGTCGCCTTCACTGATTCGAAGCCTCGCCCGCTCGAAGTGACCGTCACCGCCAATGCCGACGCCCAGAGTGGAACGCTCAAGCTCGAGCTGCCCGAAGGCTTCACCTGCGAACCTCTGGCCGCGTCGTTCACGCTCGCCAGGAAGGGCAACGAGGCGAAGCTGCTCTTCAAAATCAAGCCGGGAGCGACCGCCCCTGCGAGTTCTTCACTCACCGCCATCGCCACCATCGGCACCGCAAACTACGCGCGGGCGCTGACCCGCCTCGAGTACGCGCACATTCCGATTCAGACCGTGCTCGCGCCCGCACAGGTCAAGCTGCTCAAGGTCGACCTGCGTCGCGGCAAGACCTCGAAGGTCGGCTACATCGCAGGCGCAGGCGACGAGGTGGCCGCGGCCCTCCGGCAGGTTGGCTACGACGTGACGTTTCTGAGCGACGAGGCGCTGCGTACCGAGCCGCTCAACCGCTACGACGCGATCGTGCTGGGCATTCGGGCGTACAACGTGAACCCGCGCCTGCCCGCGATCACCGAGCGCCTGATGCAGTACGTGAAAGACGGCGGCACCGTGCTCGCTCAATACAACACGAAGAATTGGCTCAGCAGCGTGCCGGCTCAGCTCGGCCCCTTCCCCTTCGAGATCAGCCAGGACCGCGTCACCGACGAAGAGGCGAAGGTGACCTTCGAGAAGCACCGCGTGGTCACCTTCCCCAACGCGCTGACCGATGCCGACTTCACCGGCTGGGTGCAGGAGCGTGGCCTCTACTTCGGCGCGAAGTGGGACCCTCGGTACGAGACGCCGCTCGCGATGAACGACGTGAACGAGAATCCCTCGAAGGGCAGCCTGCTCATCGCGAAGCATGGCAAGGGCCGCTTCGTGTACACGGGCCTCTCTTTCTTCCGGCAGCTGCCCGCGGGCGTGCCGGGTGCGTACCGCCTGTTCGCCAACCTCATCGACCATGGAAGCTGAACCCGAACGCAGCTGGCGGGGCGCCTACGCCGTGGTCATCGGCGTGTTGGTGGTCGAGGTCGTGCTGCTGGCGTGGATGAGCTGGAGCTATTCCTGAGCGCGCTCGACTGGGCGGTGCTGATCGGCACGCTCACCCTCATCGTCGCGTACGGCGTGTGGAAGACGCGCGGGCCGCAGAACGCGGGCAACTACCTGCGCGGCGGGTCGGATGCGAAGTGGTGGACGATCGGCTTGTCGATCATGGCCACGCAGGCCAGCGCGATCACGTTTCTTTCCACGCCGGGTCAGGGCTTCGAAGACGGCCTGGGCTTCGTGCAGTTCTACTTCGGCGTGCCGCTGGCGATGGTCATCCTCTCGGCGACCATCGTGCCCATCTATTACCGCACGCGCGTGCTCACCGCGTACGAGTACCTCGAGCAACGTTTCGACTTGAAGACCCGCCAGCTCACCGCGCTCATCTTTTTACTGCAGCGGGGGCTCGGAGCAGGCCTGTCGATCTACGCCCCGGCGATCATCTTGAGCACGGTGCTCGGTTGGTCGTTGATGTGGACCAACCTCATCCTGGGCATCGTGGTGATCGCGTACACGGTGTCGGGCGGCACGCGCGCGGTGAACCAGACCCAGCAGCTGCAGATGACCGTGATGCTCAGCGGCATGGCGTTGGCGTTCGTGTTCATTCTGATGAACCTGCCCAACGGCATCTCGGCCAGTGACGCGTTCGATCTCGCAGGCGTCTTCGGCAAGATGAAGGCGGTCGACTTTCAGCCGCGCCTCGAGACCCGCTACACCTTCTGGTCCGGCATCACCGGCGGCACCTTCGTCGCGCTGGCGTACTTCGGCACGGATCAATCGCAGGTGCAGCGGTATCTCTCGGGCGAGTCGTTGACGCAGAGCCGGCTGGGCATGCTCTTCAACGGCCTGGTGAAGGTGCCGATGCAGCTGATGATCCTGCTCGTCGGGGTGCTGGTCTTCGTCTTCTTCCAGTTTGAGGCGCCGCCGGTGTTCTTCAACAAGCCCGAGCTCGAGCGTGTGCGGCTCTCGGAGAAAGCGCCCGCGCTCGCGCTGCTCGAGGGCGAACACCAGTCGCTCTTCACCCAGAAGCGCGTGCTCATCGATCGGTGGCTGCAGACGCCCGCGGGCCGCGAGCCGATGGAAGACGAGCTGCGCGGCCTCGAGAAACGTTCGAAGGCGGTACGTGAAGAGACGCGCAAGCTGGTGAAGTCGGTCAGCCCGCGCGCCAACGTCAAAGACGCCGACTACGTGTTCCTCACCTTCGTGATGACGCGCTTCCCCGCGGGCCTGGTGGGTCTGCTGCTCGCCGTGGTGCTGTGCGCTGCGATGTCGGCCACCGCGAGCGCGCTCAACGCATTGGGCACCACCACGGTGGTCGACTTCTACAAACGCAGCTTCAAACCTCAGGCGACCGACCTCGAAGGGGTACGGGCCGGCAAGCTCTTCACGGTGATGTGGGGAGCGTTGGCGGTCGGCTTCGCCATCTTCGCCTCGCAGCTCGACAACCTCATCCAGGCGGTCAACATCCTCGGGTCGGTCTTCTACGGACCGATGCTGGGCGTCTTCCTGGTTGGATTTTTCTTCAAGCGCGCGCGCGGCACGCCGGTGTTCTGGGCGACCTTGCTGGCCCAGGCTGCGGTGCTGGCTGCCTTCTTCACCACTGACATCGGTTATCTCTGGTTCAACGTCATCGGCTGCACCGGGGTGGCGCTGTTCACCTTGCTCTTTCAGCTCGTGCTCCCCGGGCCTCGAGACAGAAAGCAATCCTCGAAATTCTGAGGGTCTGCGAAGGTGGGGGCCTTGAATCCCGCTCCGTGGCGGTCGTCCCACGGGCGTCACTTTCGAGTTCCCCAGAAGGAGCCCCATGCGCCACCCCCTCATTGCGCTCGCTGTCCTCACCCTCGCTTCAGTCGCCTCTGCGCAGCAGTACAAGCGGCCCCTGAAGAAAGCGGCTGAGGCGCTGGAAGACGCCGCCAAACAAGCCCGCCGTGCCGGCCCGCAGTGCAAGCAGGCCGTTTACGAACAGCTCGACGAGCTTGCCGACCAGGTGGATGACTTGAAGAAGCAGGGGCGCCCCCGCGACGCCGCGCGGCTCAAGTTCGAGGTCGCCAACGTCGGATCCACCGCGTCGTGGAGTGGCTGCCCCGACGGCGTGGTGCAGAGCATTCACCGCGCGGAAGACTTTCTCGATGAGGCGCGCACCTCGATGTTCAGCAATCGCCGTGATGACGACGACGGTGATGATGATGAGGACAACCGCTTTCAGCTCGCGCAGATGAACCCGCTGCAGGTGCAGCTGAACTCGAACTTCGAAAGCGAACCTGCCGTGAAGGTGATCATGCCTGAGCTGACGCTGCGCAACCTGCGGGGTCAGCGCTTCTATCTGGGCGCGCGTTTTCGCAGCTTCCAGGGTCACTGGAGCGAGTGGGTCACCACCCAGCAGTGGACCGTGCCGGCCGATCCGTTCATCTGGAAGAATCCGTTCAGCCACTTCTTTCGCTATTCGACGCTCGCCGAAGACGACTTCAGCAACGGCCGCTTCGTGGCACGGGTCTCGGTGTTCGACGGCAGCGGCCGCGAGCTTGCCTTTCGTGAAGTGAGCTTCGTCGTCAATCGGCTGCCTCAGCTCCCGCCCATGCCGGTGGTTATCGCGCCGCCCCCCGTGCAGCAGCCGCCCGTGCAGGTGCGTGACTGCGGCACCGGCCCTGACGTGGGCTGCAGCATGGTGCGCGACGGCCGCTACCCGATGGAGGGCGCCACGTTCCTGGGCTTCATGCGCTCGCTGCAGTCGAACACCAGCGAGATGATGCGGGCCCAGACGGTGCAGACGATGTTCAACACGAACTACGCGACCGCGGTGCAGTTCGGCCTGGTGCTCGACCTGTTCCAGTCGGAGATGTTCAAGATGCAGATAGCGCAGCAGGGCGCCCCGCGCGTGGTGAACCCGCAGCACGCCATCGGCTACGCGGACAAGTTCAACAGCAACATGTTCCGCACGCAGTACACGCAGGTGATGGCGCAGCAGCAGGGTGGTGGTCAGCCCCCGCCCAACCGCCCGCCTCAGACCGGTCCGTTCCCCGGCCAGCCGCCCCCGCCGCCGCCTCCTCCTGGCAATGCCGGTCGTGATTGTGGCACCGGCCCTCAGGACCCCGGCTGTGGCATGCGCCGCAACGGCATGTGGGCGATGGACGCGATGGCCTGGTCGGGCATGTACCAATCGGTGCGCAGCACGGCGAACGAGCTGATCCGTCAAGACATGGTGCAGCAGTCGCTCAGCAACCAGGCGCTCACCGCGGCGCAGCTGGGGCTCTTGATGGATTTGTTCAACAACGAGATCACGCGGCTCGATGTGGCGAAGTTCGCGGCGACGCGGGTGGTGAACCCGATGCATGCGATCGGGCTTTCCACGAAGTTCAACAACTCCATTCTCGCGCAGGACTTCGTGACGGTGATGGGCCGCCAGCGTTGAAGCTTTAAAAAAAACCTCGCCCTGCGACAGCGGGGAGAGGTCGGTGCGAAGCACCGGGTGAGGGGCCCGACTCCGAAGCGGGGGCGGCCCCTTACCCCCAGCTCCCTTCCCGCTGCGCAGAAAGAGGGAGACCTGGCCCGGCCAGACGTTCACTGCGCTGCCTTCGGCTGCTACGGCTCGCTCCGCGTAGCTGGTCGCTCTGCCTCGGCCAGACATTCGCTGCGCTTCCGTCTGTCTCGCGCTGCCTTCGGCTGCTACGGCTCGCTCCGCGTAGCTGGTCGCTCTGCCTCGGCCAGACATTCGCTGCGCTTCCGTCTGTCTCGCGCTGCCTCCGGCTGCTATGGCTCGCTCCGCGTAGCTGGTCGCTCTGCCTCGGCCAGACGTTCGCTGCGCTTCCGTCTGTCTCGCGCAGCCTTCGGCTGCTACGGCTCGCTCCGATGCGTCCCCTGGTCTTCGCTGTCGCCCTCTTGTCGATTCCCGCTGTCGCGGCGCCTCGCGACTTTCCATTTACGTGGACGAGCCGCACATCGGCAGCGGGCCAGAACAGTCTGGAGGCGTGGTTCACCCCGCGCCTGGTTCGCACCGACGACTTCCTCCAACTCGATACGCGCCTGGTGTGGACGTACGGCGTCACGCGCACCGTGGAGTCTCAGCTCTCTCTCGACACTGACTTCCAGCGCACCGACCGTTCCGAAGGTCTCGATGCGCGGGTCACCTCGCTCTGGCGCTGGACCACCTGGCGCGAAGGCACGCCGTTCGCGGTGGGAGGCCTGGGCCGCGTCTCACTGGGCCTCGACCAGTTCGAAGCCGAAGCGCGCCTCTTCACCGACCTGCACCTCGAGCGCGTGGTGCTCGCGCTCAACGTCTCGGCTTCGCGCGCCTTGTTCTGGAACGACCGCGAAGGCATCGACACCCGCCTCGAAGAGAGCTTCGCTTTGAAGTACTCGGTGTCGAGCGCAGTGACCGTGGGCCTCGAGGGCCGCGCGAAGTCGGCGTGGAAGGCCGGTGAGTACCAGGGCACGGCCCTCTACGTCGGCCCCGCGATGACGTTCACGCACCCGAAGTTCTGGCTGACCATCGGCGGCGCAGCGCAGGTCGCAGCCGACCGTGCCAAAGCAGATCGTG
>JAYTAT010001075.1:0-6071 GCA_043737315.1 Archangium sp. | reverse complement strand
CGAGCATCAGGCCTGCGTCCTTGAAGAGCCCTGGAAGAAAGGCGACGAACTCATCTCCACCAAAACGCGTGGCCACACCCGAAGGTCCCAACACTTCGGCCAGCAAGCGGCCCACGCGGCCGATGGTGAACGCGCCCATCGCATGCCCGTGCGCGTCGTTGATCGCCTTGAGCCCATCGAGATCGAGCACCATCAAGGTCAGCGGCGTGTTCGTTGCGTGGGCCGTGCGGAGCGCCTCATCGAGCGCGGCATCGAAGCGGCGATATGCGAGCAGGCCGGTGAGCGCATCGGTCGAGAGCATCGCGTCGACCTGGGCGTGAAACGCAGCGTCGATCGCGTCGGCCAGAACGAAGCGGCACACGGTGCCCGCGATGGCGATCTTGTCGCCGTCTCGAAGTGGAAAGGGGCTGGTCACCGGCTTGCCGTTGATGAGCGTGCCGTTCTTCGAGCCGAGGTCGTGCAGGAGGTAGGCGGTCTGTGCGGTGGCGTTCTCGACCGCCTCGATCGCCGCATGCTGCTTGGATGCGCCGGGATCCGTCAGGGAGAGCTCTGCCGAGGGATCTCGCCCGATGATGGCTCGGGCGAGCACACGGGTATGCGCGCCGAGGTCGGCCTCCGAGCCCTGCACCACCACCACGGTCGCCTGCGGCTGCTCCTCCGAGGCAGGCTTCCTGGCCACCTCGTGTTGCAAGGTGTCCGACAGGGGATCGCGGTCGCCGGTACTCATCGCCCAGAGGATGCCACCGGGCGCGAGCCACGTCTCGACCGAGTGGGCAGGGCATCCTTCCCAGACGCTGAGTAAGACCCGCCCCATGAATTTCAGCTCGATGGTTTTTCCAGCACCGCCGACCACCCCGGCGTCGGTAGGGCTGCTGTTGTTGCGCGCGTTCGCCGGCCTCTCGATGGCTGGCCACGGCTGGGGAAAGATTCAGGATCCGTTCCACTGGCTCGACCAGGCCGAGAACCCGCCGCCCGCGATCTTCCAGTTCCTCGCCGCCTTCGCAGAGTTCTTCGGAGGGTTGGGCCTGGCGATCGGCCTGCTCTCGGTGATCGCCTCGTTCGGCATCATCTGCACCATGCTGGTCGCCGTGCAGTTCCACCTCTCGAAGGGCGACCCTTTCGGAAAGTGGGAGCTCGCGGCGCTCTACTGCTGCATCTCGGTGCTGGTGTTGCTGGGCGGGCCGGGGCGGTTGTCGATCGACGCGTTCATTGGCTCGCGGCTGGAGAAGCGCGCAGCAGCGCGATGAGCTGATCGGTCTCGAGCTTGCCCGCCTGGCTCTTGCCGCTGAGCACGCCTGCGATCAGCGCGCGTTTGCGCTCGTGCAGGGTGAGCATCTGCTCCTCGACCGTGCCCATCGCGATCAACCGATAGATGGTGACCGGCCTCTTCTGGCCGAGCCGGTGCGCGCGATCGGACGCTTGATCTTCGACCGCCGGATTCCACCAGGGATCGAGGTGGATCACGTTCGTTGCCGCGGTGAGGTTCAGCCCGACGCCGCCTGCTTTGAGTGAGAGCAGGAAGATCGGCGCGCTCCCTTCTTGAAACTCGCGGACCCGCTCGGTGCGCACCTTTCGCGGCGTGCTGCCGTCGAGCTCCACGTAGCCGATGTTCCGCTCGTCGAGCGCTTCCCTCACCAGCGCGAGGTGCGAGGTGAACTGACTGAAGACGAGCGCCCGCTGACCTTCGGCCCTCAGCTCGTCGATGAGCTCGAGCAGCCGGCTCAGCTTCGACGAGACGATCTGCGAGTTCTCCACATGCAGTCGGGGATGCGAGGCGACCAGGCGAAGCCTCGTGAGGAGCGCGAGCACCTGCACCCTCCGCTCTTGATCCTTCATCACGCTCTTGCGGGTCTCGAGGTCAGACAGCGCGGCCAGACGGGTGTCTTCGTAGAGCGCCCACTCGGCCGTCGAGAGCACCACCGGCACGCGCACCTCGGTGCGTGACGGAAGCTCGGTCTCGACCTCGGCCTTCGTCCGTCGCAACAAGAACGGCTCGAGAATGCGGGCGAGCGCGGGGGCCGCGGTGGGGTCGGTCTGCGTCTCGATGGGAATGGCGAAACGCGCGCGGAACGACTCCCAATTCGAGAGCAGGGGTGGAAAGACGAGCGCGAAGAGCGCCCACAGCTCGCCCAGGTGGTTCTCGATGGGGGTGCCTGACAACGCCACGCGGAACTCTGACTTGAGCGCCTTCGCCGCGAGGAAACGCTGCGTGTGCGCGTTCTTGAGGTTCTGTGCTTCGTCGAAGACGACGGTGGCGAACGGCCGGCTTGCCAGCTGCTTTGCGTCACGCACCAGCAGCCCGTAGCTCATCACCAGCACCTCACCTTGCCCCAGCTTCTGTGCGCGATCCTCGAGGTCCGCGTAGATGTGCAGCTTCAGCGAGGGCGCAAACCGCGCGGCCTCTTCTTTCCAGTTGAAGGCGACCGAGGTCGGCGCGACGACGAGCGCGGGCCCTTTTGCTGCGCGTGAGAGCAACAAGGTGAGGGCCTGCACGGTCTTGCCCAGGCCCATGTCGTCGGCCAGCACCGCGCCTGCACCCATCGCCGCCAGGCGTGACAGCCACTGATAGCCCTCGAGCTGATACGGCCGCAGCTTCGCCTTCAGCCCCCGCGGCAGCTTGGGCTCGAGCTTGCGTGCACCCTCGATGCGACAGGCCAACTTCTTCCACGCAGCGTCCGTCTCGAGCGTGGCGCCGGCTGCCTCGAGCGACTTGAGGGCCTCTGTCGCAGCGGGGCCGACCAGCAGGCCCTGCTTCGTCACGTGCACGTGATCCGCCACCCGCTCGAGGTGACGCCGGAGCACTTCGTTCAGCTCGACGTACGTGTGCGACTCGACCTGCACCCAGCGCGACTTCCTTCGCGCGGCATCGAGCAGCCGGGCGAGCTCGACCCGTTCTCCGTCGACGCTCAGCGAACCCAGCACCCCGAACCACTCGAGGTCGTTCTTCACCGTCACCTTGAGAGCACGCGGGCCGGTGCCGCCGAGGCTGCGCAGCGGGGTGCCGACCCACTCCAGCTCGGGGGCCACCGCGCGGCGCGAACTCGCATCGATCAGCGTCAGCGCGTCTTCGGCGTGCTCGAAGCGGAAGTGAAACGCAAAGTCCCCGAGCACTTCAGCCTGAGACAAAGGCAGCTCGTTGCAGAGCGTTTCAGCGAAGGCGACCTCGGCCTTGAGATCGCGCACCGCATGCACCGCTTTCTCACCCCGACGCAGGTGCACGTCGCGCGGGCCCGTGCCCGGCAACATCGCCGCCGCATCGGGGAGCGCCCGCACCCGCACCTCGAGCTCCACGGCGCCTTTGGGCCTGGCTTCGAGCCTGAGCACCGCCAGAAGGGTCGGCGGCACGGACTCGCCCAGCACGCTGCGCGGCATCGCGACCGGCAGCCGTTGAGCCCATTTCGAGAGCGACTCGAGCAGGGCGCCGTGACTCTCGGGTGGGAAGACGGCGTTCTCCTTCTGCAACACGCCGAGCAGTTCACGGAGCTCGGGCTTCACGTCGAGCAGGGTCAGCCGGCGGGGACCTTCGTCCCACAGAAAGAGGATCTCTTCGGGTCGGGCACGGCGAACACGATCTGCGAGGTACGGCGGCAACGCAGCGCCTTCGAGCCCCGCGCTCACCCTCACCGAACCCAGCCGCTCTTCAGCCACCAGTCCGACCTGGGCCCTTTCGATGCGCACGCACAGCTCGGGTGCACGCTCGAGCACCGCCCGCGGGTGATCGATGAGGCCTTCCAGCAGCGCGCGTGAGGCGGGCTCATCGTCATCAGGCATCAGCGGCGCGAGCCGGGAGTCGATGAGGGGCAGCGCGAACTCGTGCAGCAATTCTTTTCGGCTGACGGCGCGTTCACCAATCCACGCGGCGACCCGGATCTCTTCGGTGATCCGCAAGCGCCACTGCACTTCGGCGCCGGTGGTCGTAGGTGCGCTCGTGGCGAGTGCCTGGTCGAGCTTCGCCAGCGTGCGTTGCCAGGCGGGGCGGGCGAGGTCCTCGAAGTCTTTGGCGGGGGCAGACCGCAGCCACGACAACGCCGTATCGATCGCTGCGAGCACGTGAACACACGGGCTCATGCCGCAGGTGCACTCGAAGCGCAGCGCGCCGGGCAGCAACGTGAGCTTCACCTGGGCTCGCCCGAATCCACCTCCTGATCGCAGCGCCTGCTCAGTGGGAAGCAGGTCTTTGAAGCGGAAGCCGGGCAGCCCGCGGTCGAGGGTGAGGTCATCGACGCGCAACGCTTCGTCGACGCGCGGCGCGACAGATTCAGGAACGCGCGTGCGCAGCTCGAGCAGCCGCTCGAAAACCGCCACCGTTGCCGCTGAGGGCACCAGCCGCTGCGCCACCTCAGTCCGGGCGCGTTCGGCCGCGATCCGTTCGTTCTCGATGAACGCTGCCACCACACCAGGCAACACGTCTCTGAGTGGCGAAGGCGCCAGCCACTGTGTCGAGCGCGCGATCAATTCGTCGCAGCCGAGATCCGTCAGCCGCCGCCGTGCACCCACTGCACGCAGTTGTTTCCACAACGAGGGTTCGATCGCAGGCGCGACCGCTTCGAGATTGAACCGCGCGACGTGCGTCAGGCCGTGTTGCTCGAGCCATGCAAAGAGCCCTGCGCGCGTCTCGAAGGTCATCGCGTCAGTTCACGGCGGGGGTGCCGCCTGAAGCCCACGCCATGGAAGAGAGCCGGGAAAGACCGGTCGCCGAAGCACACTCCTGGCCGGTGCCGTCAAAGATGCTGGCCGCTGCGAACACCAGCTTCTTGCCTGCCCGGGTCACGTGAGCGCGCGCGGTGATGCGGTCACCTCTCACGCCGCTCATGAAGTTGATCGACAGCTGCACGGTCGCAGACCTTCGGGTGGGATCGACCAGCGCCGGCGCGCAGCCGATCACCAGGTCGAACATCGCCGCCAACACGCCACCGTTCACCGCGTCGCTGCCCATACCACCGCGTTGTTCGGGCCGCACGGGATCGAGCACGACCTCCACCGTCTCGAGGTCGGGAAACCCCACCTTCATTCCAAAGTGGCCCAGCGTGGCGCTCTGGTTGAACGCCTGAGAGTAGCGGTCGAGCTGTTCCTGCGTCGGTCTCAGGGGCGGCACGTGGCGGCTCTATTATACGGGTGGCATGAACTACAGGCGTTTGGGCAAGACAGGTCTCAAGGTCAGCGAGCTCTCCCTGGGCTCGTGGGTGACGTACGGCGGGCAGGTCGGCGACGAGGCCGCGAAGGTCTGCATGGTGGCCGCCTACGAGGCGGGCGTGAACTTCTTCGACGGCGCCGAGGTGTACGCCAAGGGTGAAGCAGAACGATCGATGGGCCGGGTGCTCAAGCAGGTGGGCTGGCGCCGTGAATCGTTGGTGCTCTCCACGAAGATTTTCTGGGGCGGGGAAGGGCCCAACGACGTCGGCCTCTCGCACAAGCGCGTGATGGAAGGGTTCCACGCCGCTTTAAAACGCTGGCAGGTCGACTACCTCGACCTCGCGTTCTGCCATCGCCCCGATCCCAGTACGCCCATCGAAGAGACGGTGCGCGCGTTCGACATCCTCATCAAGCAAGGCAAGCTCTTCTATTGGGGCACCAGCGAATGGAGCGCGCCCGAGATCATCACGGCCATCAAGGTCGCTCGTGAACACGGCCTCACGCCGCCGGTGATGGAGCAGCCGCAGTACAGCCTGCTCGCGCGTTCGCGCTTCGAGGTCGAGTACCAGCAGGTGTTCGCTGAGTACGGCTACGGCTCGACCATCTGGAGCCCGCTCGCCTCAGGCGTGTTGTCCGGCAAGTACGACGCAGGCGTGCCCGAGGGTTCACGCTTCGCGCAGCAGAACTACGCGTGGCTCAAAGACAAGATGGTGACCAAAGAGATCATCGACAAGGTCAAGCAGCTCGAGCCCATCGCAAAAGAGCTCGGCGTCACGCGCGCTCAGCTTGCTCTGGCGTGGTGCTTGAAGAACCCCAACGTCTCCACGGTGATCACCGGCGCGACGAGGCCTGAGCAGGTGACCGAGAACATGAAGGCGCTCGGGGTGGTGGAGAAGCTCACGCCCGAGCTGATGAAACGAATCGAAGCGCTCTTTCCG
>JAYTAT010001074.1:0-6074 GCA_043737315.1 Archangium sp. | reverse complement strand
CGCGTGAAGGTGTCTTGCACCTTCATCCACGTCTGCACCTCGGGTGACTTCTCGTCTTCCAGCCAGCGGTACGGGTCGGAAGGGATCGGTTCGGTGCGGGTCGGGGGGAGCATGGGCTTCTTGGGTGCCTCGGCAATGGGGGCGGGCCTGGGCGCCTCGGCGATCGTCGCGGTCTGGGGGGTGGCGCAAGCCGCGACGAAGGCGAAAGGGGCGATGAGGATGCGGCGCATGGGCGCAGATGGTCTACACCTCCTGCACGCTTCGAGGTCAGTCAGAACAGGGGGGCCGGGACTGTCGTTCGCGGGGGTAGCGGGCGAAAGCCTGTTCCAATCGCGGGAAAAGGCCGACACGGAAGGCAGTAGACGAGTGGTGCGGCTCCCCTGCGCATCGCGAGCAGGCCACTCGCTTCGGGCGAAGACACTCGGATGTTACGGATTCAGCATCGAGAAGCGCATTCCGACACACGCACACGCATTTTGTACTGACTCGCGTACCAAGCCAATCTCGATGAAGTAGCCGTAACAGGCCCGCTTGCATCAGCCGAGCATCCGCGCTTGAAGCAGAGAGGCCTGCGCGCGATGGCCTCGGCCGCAGCCTCGAAAACACCGCGCGCTTCAAAGCGCTTTCCCCCGCACACGCCTTCGCTGCAGACTCCGCAACACATGTTCGACAAGCAATCCAAGGCGTTGTCGGCACTTGCCTCAAGGCAGCACGGGCTCGTGACCCACACCCAGGCTCTCTCGGTGGGCTTGAACCGAATGGCGCTCTCCCGGCTCATACGCTCGGGCACCTGGGAACAAGTGAGGCCGCGCGTCTTTCGAAAGGCAGCGAAGTCGCAGACCGAGGAGCAGGCGCTGTTCGCCGTCTGTCTCTGGATGGGCTCCAGCGCGGTGGTGAGCCACCGGTCAGCCGCGAGGATCCTCGGGCTCGACCTCAAGAAGGGCGAACTCGAGGTCACAACGCTGCCTCGCTTCAACGCCATTGCGAAGGGTGTGGTCGTGCATCGCAGCAAGATCCTCACAGAGCGCGACCGCCGCACCATTCGCGGTATCCCCGTCACGACGGGTGCACGGACGATCATCGATCTCGCAGGTGAGTTCGACGCCGACGAGTTGGCCATCCTCGTCGAGGAGGCCTGGCGCAGAAAGATCGCCGCCCCTGACTGGGTGGCCCAGCGCCTGAAAGAGCTCGGAAAACAGGCGCGCCGCACGGGAGCCCTGGCCGAGATCCTCGCAGACTGTCGAAGCCGCAACCTGCCGATGGAGAGCGCGCTCGAGGTGCGCCTCTGGCGACTGCTCAAGCGCCACGGCCTGAAACCGATCCCCCACTCCGAGTTTCGTGACGACTTCGGCCGACCCGGCCACGTGGACTTCGCCTTCCCGGACCACGGCCTTGCGATTGAATGCGATGGCTACGAGACGCACGGAACGAGGGAAGCGTTCGAGAACGATCGACTGCGTGCGGCGCGTCTGGTCTCGAGCGGCTGGCGGGTGATGATGCTGACCTGGAAGCAGGTCACTGAAGAACCCAAAAAAGTAATCGCGCTCATCCAGCAAGCGCTCAAGTTCGGGCGCGCGACAGCCCTCTAAGCGGCAGACTCTGCGGCCTTCGGCTTGTCTTCGGCGTGCAGCACGACGGGCTGCTTCTTCTTCATCACCGCGTCTTCGTTGATGACCACCTCGCGGGCGGTCTTCTTCGAGGGAATCTCGTACATCAGCTCGAGCATCACCGACTCGAGGATGGCGCGCAGGCCACGAGCGCCCGTCTTGCGGCGAATCGCTTCTTGCGAGATCGCCTTGAGCGCCCCATCGGTGAACTTGAGCGTCACACCATCGAGATCGAGCAGCTTCTTGTACTGCTTGGTCAGCGCGTTGCGCGGCTTGATCAAGATGTCGATCAACGCCGGCTCGTCGAGCTCCTCGAGCGCGGTGACCACGGGCAGACGACCGATGAACTCGGGGATCATGCCGAACTTGAGCAGGTCTTCCGGCTCGACCTTCGAGAGCAGCTCCGAGAGCGACCGGTCAGACTTCTTCTTGTGCTCTGCGCCGAAACCCAGCGACTTACCGCCCAGACGCCGCTCGATCACCTTGTCGAGGCCTCCGAACGCGCCGCCGCAGATGAAGAGAATGTTGGTGGTGTCGATCTGCAGGAATTCCTGCTGAGGGTGCTTGCGGCCACCCTTCGGGGGCACGTTGGCCACCGTACCTTCGATGATCTTCAGCAGCGCCTGCTGCACGCCTTCACCGCTCACGTCGCGGGTGATGCTGGGGTTCTCTGACTTGCGCGCGATCTTGTCGATCTCGTCGACGTACACGATGCCGCGCTGCGCCCGCTCGATGTCGCCGTCGGCCGCCTGGAGCAGGTTGACGATGATGTTCTCGACGTCTTCGCCCACGTACCCCGCCTCGGTCAGGCAGGTGGCGTCGGCGATGGTGAAGGGCACGTTGAGAATGCGCGCCAACGTCTGGGCCAGCAGTGTTTTTCCCGACCCGGTGGGCCCGAGCACCAGGATGTTCGACTTCTGCAACTCGACGTCGTCGAGGGCGACCTTCGACTCGATGCGTTTGTAGTGATTGTGCACCGCGACGCTCAGCACCTTCTTCGCGCGGTCCTGCCCGATGACGTACTCATCGAGGGTGGCCTTGATCTCGCTGGGCCTGGGAATGCGGAGCTTGGTGTCCTTCGACTCTTCGCGGTCAATCTCTTCGGCGATGATGTCGTTGCACAGGCCGATGCACTCGTCGCAAATGTAGACCGTCGGGCCCGCGATGAGCTTCTTGACTTCCTTCTGCGATTTCCCGCAGAAGGAGCAGCACAGGGTCTGGTTTCCTTCTCGCCCGACGTTCTTCGTGGCCATGCGTTCCTGACGTTAACCCTGAGTTCTGTGCCCCGCCAAACGAGGCCAGCTTGTTACCACTCCGGCTTTCCGGGTTTACTTCTTGGGCTCTGACTTGTTGCGCACCGTGACGTCGTCGATCAGGCCGTACTGCTTGGCCTCAGTCGCGCTCATGAAGTTGTCGCGGTCACAGTCTTTTTCGATGCGCTCGACCGTGTGCCCCGTCGCCTTCGCGAGGACCTCGTAGAGCACCATCTCGAGGCGGGCCATCTCGGCCACCTGGATCTTCATGTCGCGCGCCTGACCCCGAGCCCCACCAAGCGGCTGGTGGATCATGATGCGCGAGTTGGGCAGTGCCGACCGTTTGCCCTTGACGCCGGCAGCCAGCAATACGGCGCCCATCGAGGCCGCCTGGCCGGTGCACACCGTGGCCACGTTGCAGCGCACGTACTGCATGGTGTCGTAGATGGCCAAACCCGCGGTGACCGAACCACCGGGGGAGTTGATGTACATCGTGATGTCCTTGTCCGGATCCTCCGACTCGAGGAACAGGAGTTGCGCCGTCACTCCGTTGGCCACGTCATCATCGATCTCGGTGCCGAGCATGATGATGCGATCGCGCAGCAGGCGGGCGTACAGATCCCACACGCGCTCTCCACGATGGGTGGTCTCGACGACGGTAGGCGGCCAATAGGGCATTGCAGGCTCCTGCGGTGCGGGTTGGAAATCAGGCTTTGGCGTGCTGCTTCAAGAAGGCGATGACCTTCTCTTCTTTAGTGCGGTTTTTCAGAGATTCACGGGCTTCGGCGCTCTGGTACTGCTTCTTCACCACGTCGAGCCCCACCCCTGCATCGCTCGCCAGCTTCTCGAGGCGAGCGTCGACCTCGGCTTCGGCCACGTCGAGCTTCTCTTCTTTCGCCACTGCCTCGAGGAGCAGCTGCCCGCGCACTTCGAGGGTCGCCTTGGGGCGCAGCTCTTCACGCAGCTTGCCCCAGTCGAGCTGAAGCATGTTCGGGTCCATCCCCGAGCGCATCAGGCTGCCCAGCGCGTTCTCCAGCATGAAGTCGACGCCGCGGTTCACCATGGCGGTCGGCACCTCGATGGGGTTCTTCTCGATCAGCGCCTTGAACAGCGCGTCTCGCTCGTCGACCTCGACGCGGTTCTTCGCGGCCTTCTCGAGATCGCGGCGAATGCGCGCCTTGAGGAGGTCGGCGGTCTCTTCGCCCATTTCTTTGGCGAACGCATCGTCGAGCGGCGGCACCTTCTTCTGCTTGATCTCCTTCACCTTCACGACGAAGTGCGCGGTCTGGCCCTTGATCTCCTCGACCCGGTAGTCGTCGGGAAACTTGTAATCGAGCTCTGTGGTACCTCCGAGCTTGGCGCCTTCGAGCTCGGGCAGGTTGCCTTCGATCAGCTGGCCCTCGAGCACTTCGATGGTCACGTCGCGGCCGGTGTTGCCAGGGAACACGGCGCCATTCTTGGTGGCGTCGAAGTCGATGACCACGAGGTCACCCTTCTGCACCACGTCGCGGCCTTCCACCGCCACCACCTGGGTGCGCTGGCCGAGCATGCGATCGAGCTGCTCGGTGACGCGCTCGTCGGTGACGCCCAGCTCGAACTTCGGCAGCTCGAGACCCTTGTAGTCCTTCGCGCTGACGACCGGCTTGACCTCGACGCGGGCCGAGTAGCTGAAGGGCTTCTGCGCTTCGATCTTGCCACCCGAGAACGACGGATCGCCGACGGCGGCGACGTTGGTTTCTTTGAGCGCATCGATGAAGCCGAGCAGTTGCACGCGCTTGACCACGTCGGCCTCGACCTCGCTCTTGAACTTCTGCTCGAGGATCCGGCGCGGGATCTTGCCCGGGCGAAAACCCGGCACCTTCACCTGACGCGAGAGGTTGGCGTACGCGGCGGTGAGCTCCTTCTCGACCAGCAAGGAATCAACCTCGATGGAAAGGCGCTTTTCGATGCTGGAGACGTCTTCGACCTGAACCTTCATGGGCAATCCCTTTGAGTAAATTCGCGCGTTCTCTGGGCGAAAACGAAGGAGACGGCTTTAGAGGACGGGTCTGTGTGGGTCAACGGTTGTGAGGGTTCAGGGGGAACCAAGCGGCCCTGAGCTTCACCGCCACACCTTGCGGCCACATCACCCGAACGATCAGGAGCGTTTGCGAAGCGCCGTTTTCAAATTGACGCGTTCGACGCCAGCCACGCCCCGATGCGGACGACCCGGAAGAACGGGAAGCTGGCAACGAGCGACCCGAGGCCCTCGAAGTTGCGGGCCTGTTGAGCGCCAGGTTCAAGGTCGGCACCACCGGCGACTGTCTCACCCCTCGAAGTACGAGCCGCTCTGCACCTGCTTTGCGGTCGTGGCCTCCACGATGCGCGCCACTCCTTCCTCGGCAGGCCGCGGCGCGCCCGGGCCGCCCATGTCGGTCTGCACCCAGCCGGGGCTGACCGCGATCACCGATCGGCCCGGCAGTTCGTGCGCCCACGCGCGGGCCAACGCGTTGATGAAGGCCTTCGACACGCTGTAGGGATCTCTGGCGAAGCCGGCGCGCTCAGCGGCATCAGCGCTGCGGGTCGAGTCTTTCGCGCTCGATGTCGCCGCGAGGTAGTCGCGAACGAGCTGCTCGATCTGCGGGGTGCTCGTGGCGTTCTGCAGGCGATCGGCGATCGGTTTCGAGTAGCCGTGCAGCGCACCCATGCCGCTGGAGACGAGCACCACCCGGGCGTCATCACTCAGCAGCGGCAGCAACGCCTCGTGCAGGTAAATCGGCGCGAGCACGTTCGTCTCCATCGTACGCGCGGCGGCGTCGGCGGAAGCAGTGCGCTCGTAGATGGCAGCGTTGTGAATGACACACGAGAGCTGCGTGCCCTGAAGGATGTGTGCGAGCGCTGTTCGCTGCCCGGTGTTGGTGACGTCGAGCTCAAACGCGCGATGGGCAGAGCCCAACTCCATTGCCAGCGCCGCCGCCGCAGTGCCCGAGCGGGCCGTGAGAATGAGGGACCGGCCCTGTGCGGCCAGCGAACGTGCGACGCCATTGCCCAGGCCGCGACTGACGCCGGTGATCAAGGTGAAGGTCGGCATGTGTCGTTCCCTAACGACCTATGCAGGCCGGGCACCACTGGGCAGCGCCAGCACTTCGGTGGCGTCGTCGAGGCTGGTCCCGAAGATTGGGCGCAGCTCGTACCCCAGCGTACGCAGCCGCGCACAACATCGGGCGTGAATGTC
>JAYTAT010001073.1:0-6077 GCA_043737315.1 Archangium sp. | reverse complement strand
GATCGTTCTGCTCCTCGTTGAACCACTGCACGTAGGCGATCGCGTGATCACCCGAGGTGTCGACCTCGAGCTTGCCCATGCGGCCGGCCAGCTGACCTGCGGCAAACGTCTCCTTGAGGTTCGCCTCGCACTTGGCCTTCAGATCGCCGGCCGCTTCGACCTTCGTGATCGCCTGCTGCAGATCCTTGAGCTTGAAGCTCGCGTCCTTGGCGATCGCAGCGAGCCGCGCTTCGGGCTTCATCGCCTGCACGCGCGTGTCGGCCATCGCCAGCTTGTAGTGGAGGTACATCTTGAACTCGTCTTCCGACGCACCCAGCGGTTCAGCTGCGAACGCGGGCATGGCGAAGACGGCGAGCATCAGGGTTGCGAGAGCGGGACGGCGCATCGGCTACAGACCTCCAGGCGGGGGGTGCGTTATACCCACGCCATGCCGGGCTGTGGAAAGTGCGGAGCGGTTTTGGAAGCGACCTTCAACCAGACAGGCCGTCGGGAGACGTGCCCTGCTTGCGGCGCAGAGCTGCACTCGTGCATCCATTGCCGCCACTACGACCAGACCGTGGCCAAGGAATGCAAAGAGCCTTTCTCCGAAGTGCCCGACGACAAGGAGTCAGCCAACTTCTGTGACTTCTTCCAGCTGGGTGACGGGGCGAAGCGCGACTCTGGCCCTGGGAAAGACGCGCTGCGCTCGGCGGCGGAAGCGCTTTTCAAGAAATAGCAGGCCCAGCAGGGGCAACAGGCCTCCGGTCGCAGCGCAGCTGGGCACCTTCGTCTGCTCGCCGCACGTCACCGGCGCGCAGGCTTCACCTTCTGCACAGAGCCGCTCGTCGCACTGGCCGGTCTCGGGTGCGATCAGGGTCACTTCAATCGAGCCGTCGTCGAGCACGCGCACGTCGTCGAGGGTCAGCCCCGAGGTCGTGCCCGCGTAGAGGTTGGTGGAGTTCACTTCGTTGCTCTTCGAGAACGGAATGCCCCGCGCGTCGGGCCTTAGAAAAGCACCCGTGCCGAACAGGTCGCCGCGGCCGAAGCGCCCGTTGCGTTCGATCTCGAACAGCCCGTCGGACTGCAGCAGGCGAATGTACGGGTGGTACGCGTCGCAGTTCACGCAGTCGAGAATGCGCTCGACGAAGTTGCCCTCGAACCCGCCCAGCTTCACCGTACGATCGACGTGAAAAACGGCCAGGCCGCGCTCAGGCAACGACGTGTCGAACGCACCGCCGGGGCCCCGGTTCTCGATGAGAAAGTACTCGTCGCCGATGCCCAACCGGTACACCTCGCCGCTGGTCTCCACCGGCTTGATGGTGACGCGCTGGCGACCCTGCACCTGGTGCCAGTTGGCCCAGCGCAGCCGAAAGCGTGTCTCGGCGTCGGGCAACGGAATCCTGGGGTCGTAGCCCCAGCTGCCCATCACCGAGAGATAGAGCCCGTCGTACTTGCCCGACTCGTCGTAGAGATCGGTGAGCCCGAGCAGGTGACCGAACTCGTGCACCATCACGAACTGATCGTTCTCACCGGCGATCGCCAGGTGACCGACCTTGAGCCCGTCGACGATGAGCGGGCCGCTGGTGCCGCCGTTCAGGTTGTCGCCCCGATTAAAGTACGCGAACGGGAAAGCGATGCCCCCGAAGGGCACGTTGGTCAGCAGCATCACCCCGTCGAGCCAACCGTCCGCCACGCCCTTGCGGCCGTTGACGTCCATCGGGGCGAAGTCGAAGCCGGCCTCGTCGGCCTTCTTCACGGCCTCGCGCATCATGTCCATGCCGGCGGTGAAGGCGTTGATGTCGCCACGCGCGATCTTGCAGGTGGGGAACTGCGCTGCGGGCAGCGGGCAGCTCGCATACGTCACCTTGGGTGTGACGGTGACGTGCGGCCGGTAGCGGCCCAGTGAGGCGGTCTCGTAGTACCGCACGAAGCCGTTCGGATCGTCGGGCGAGAAGAACCGCTGGAGCGCCGCTTCATCGATGGGCGGAAAACCCGCAACCTCGACGGGGATGAGCACCAGCTTTGCCTGACCCAGGTAGGGCGCCTTCCGGGGGCCCACGTCTTCGCGGACGACGAAGTGATCCATGTAGTCGGCGCGCGCCACAGAAGCGGCGCAGACCAGGAGGGTCAAAGACAGTCGATGCACCAGGGCGGTGTTGCACGGCCACGCCGCGCGGAGCAAGGGTGCCACCTCAGAAGCCAGACAGCTTCGAGATGATCTCCTTCATGATCTCAGAGGTGCCGCCGCCGATGGTGAGCAAGCGCACGTCACGCCAGGCGCGCGCGATCTCGGTCTCTTCGATGTAGCCCATGCCGCCGAAGAACTGCTGGCAGTCATAGGCCACCTTCTGCGCGAGATCGCAGGCCACCAGCTTGGCCATCGAGATCTCCTTCACCGGGCTCTCCTTCGCCTCGAACAGCTCGACCGCGTGGTAGGTGAGCCGCTTGGCCGCCTCGATGTGCGAGAGGTGCTCGACGAACTTGTGGCGCCACACCTGGAACTTGATGAGCGGCTTGCCGAAGGCGCTGCGCTCGTGGCCGTACTTGAGGGCGCCGGCGACCATCTGCTCCATGGCCGCCACGGCCGCGATCGCCGCGGTGAGGCGCTCGCCCTGGAAGTTCGTCATTACGTGGTAAAAACCTTCGTTTTCTTCGCCCAGCAGGTACCGCACGGGCACCCGGCAATCTTCGAAGAAGAGGATCGCGGTGTCTGAAGAGAGGTTGCCCACCTTGTCGAGCTTCTTCGAGACCTGAAAGCCCTTCACGTCGGTGGGGAAGGTCAGCAGCGAGACGCCGCCGTAACCCGGCTCACCGGTGCGCACCGCCAGGGTGAGGAAGTCGGCCCGGGTACCGTTGGTGATCCACATCTTCGAGCCGTTGATGACGTAATCGTCGCCCACCCGGCGGGCGGTGGTCTTCAGGTTGGCCACGTCGCTGCCCGCGCCAGGCTCGCTCACGCCCAGCGCCGCGATCTTCTCGCCCCGCAGCGCAGGCTCGAGGAACAGGCGCTTCTGCTCGTCGGTGCCGATCTCGTTGATGATCGGCGTGGCCATCTGGCTTTGCACCATCAACGCCATGTTGACGCCGGCGTTGGTGCTGCGCACCAGCTCTTCGCAGAACGCCGTGACGTACCAGTAGTCGAGGCCGCTCCCGCCGTACTTGGGATCGTGGTTGATGCCCAGCAGGCCCAGCTCGCCCGCCTTCGAGAAGATCTCCCTGGGGAAGATGCCGGCGCGATCCCACTCGAGGGCATGCGGCGTCAGCTCCTTCTCGACCCACTGGCGTACCGTTTTGCGGAAGGCTTCGTGCTCAGGCGTGAAGAAGTTGGGCATGGTGGGCTCCAGTGGTAAAGATTGATTTTGGAATCAATATCAAACCGGGGCCGCAACGCAACGCTGCCTTCGGCCATCAGCTGAACCAGAACCTCAGCCCACCGACGTGAACGAGCAACCACATCAGGCGCCCACCAGCTTTTGGGTACGTCGCCGTTGCCGGACGCCGGGAAAACGACCGCACCATCACCTCGATGTCACGCGCGACGGTCATCATGAACGGCCTGACCGGGGCCTCGCAGCGCCAGCCTGAAGGCCTCGACCCTCTCGCTTCAATTCGGTTCCTGGGAACGACGACCCCTCTCCCTGTGAAGAGGGGTCAGGGCCCCACCTGGTTCACGAACGCGCACCAAGCAGCCGAGTACCCGGGCGCTGCGTCATCAGCGAGTACGCCGAATTCTCGAACGACGCCGCCCGACGACAGACATCGAGCTCTGCGCCGCGACAGCCCGTATCGCCCACGACCAGCGCATTGCCGGGCGTGGGCCGTCGTTTCACGGGCTCTGGGGATTGCAGTAGCCGGTGCCGCTCTGCGCCGTGGGGATCGCCAGACACGTGCGCGCACGATCCTGCAGGCAACCCGCGGTGCCAGCCGCCGTGTCGCAGTACGCCCGGCAGATGCCGGTCTGACCGAGCGCCAGACCCAGGCAGTGGAGCGAACGGGCCCCAGGCACCATCGTGAAGCAGGCGGTGGCTGTGGTGCACGCCTCGTCCTCTCTCTGCGTGCCGGTCGGCACCGCGCAGTACGTCGAGGGCGTCGCGGCCGAAGAATCGAAGTAGCAGTACAGGGCCGGCTGGCAGTCAGGGCTGCGCACGTCGCACGGGCGGCGGCACACCTGCTGAATGGGGTTCGAGATGCAGATCTCGGCGGGGCTCACCACGCCACCATCTGCACCCGTCGCCGGGGCGCACAAGAGGCCACCGCGGCCGCCGCACTTGCACAGGCCGTCTTCGGGGTCGCAGCTGGTGCCACCCGCGCACAGCTTGGGGCCGCCGTCAGGCAGCGCGCATTGCTGGCCACCTTCACACTGCGCGGGGGGGCCGAGGTTGCAGATCTGATTGGCGGCGCACCCAGGCCCACCCGGGCCGCCGCACTTGCACTGGCCATCGCCCGGGTCGCACGTCGTGCCGTTGTTGCACGTCACGTTGTTGCAAAGCCCGCTCACCCGGCACAGGCGCGCATTCGCAGCGCAGCCGCCGTCACCACCCGCGGGGCACGCGCAGGCCTGGCCGCTCTGGCAGACCACCGCGTTGCACTTGCACAAGCCGTCAGCCGGGTCGCAGACCGACGAGCCCGTGCAGGCCACGCCCGCGCAGTTGTCGGCCACGCAGGTCTTGTTCGAGACCGCGTCGATGCTGCACGACTGGCCCACCGCGCAGGTGGCCGTGGCGCACTTGCAAACGCCGGTGCTGGTGTCGCAGGTCTGGTTCAGCGGGCAGGCGATCTGATTGCAGTTCGAGCTCGCCACGCAGGCCTTCGCGTTGGGGTTGCAGGTCTCGGTCGCGCCGCAGACCGCGCCGCCGGTGCCGCCGCACTTGCACAGACCATCGAGCACGTCGCAGCTGGTGCCCGCCTTGTCGGAGCAGTCAATGTTGTCGCACTTGCGCGTCAGGCAGGTGTTCGTGCCTGGGTCGCAGACCGCGCCCTCGGCACAGACCACCCCGCCCCGCCCGCCGCACTTGCAGATGCCATCACCCGGGTCGCAGATGGTGGGCGAGGTGCATCGGATGTTGCGATCGACGCAGATGTTCTTCGGTTCGCCGCCACACGACGCACCCACGACACCCATCACACCCGCTGAGATCACGGCCACACACAGATTCTTCCACATGACTTGAGCTTCTCTTTTCTTACGAAGGGAGTGCGCCGAAACAATCAACGACGACGGCGGCGGAGGGCGAAACCTGCCAGCGCGAGCGCCAACAAGGAGGGGTCGAGACCAGCGGTGCTGCAGCTCGACTTCTCGAGTGCGAAGTCAGGCCGCAGGCGAAGGGCCAGGGCACGAACGTCTTGCCGCCCGAGGCTGTCGGTCACCTTCACCAGAAACGTGTACGTGCCGGTCTCGGCGACCGCGGTGCCCAGCACCATGCCGTCGGCCGCCAGGTTGAGGCCCGCCGGCAGCCGCTGCAGCGGCTCGCTGTCGGCGCACTTGAACTCGCTTGGACGCACCGCCTGCTGAATGCAGGGCACCGAGAAGCCGATGCCCACAGCGTCGCTGCCACCGTTGTGCGAGAGACGCACCTGGTAGGGCTGGTTGACGAAGGCGTCGGGCAGCTGGAGCGTGGTGATGGCCAGGCCGTCGCGGTAGCTGACGCGCAGCAGCACGCTGGCGGTGTCTTCGGTGTCCGCTCCGTCTTTCACCTTGAGGGTCAAGGCGTAGAGGCCAGCCCGGCGCGGCGTGCCGCTCAGATAGTCGGCGGTGTCGCGGTCATCGATGCTGATGCCGAAATCGGCTGGGAACATGACGGGGTTGCCATTGTCGAAGAGCACCGCGCCGGGGGCGTCGGTGATGTTCTCGGGCAGCTCCTGGAAACGGATGAGTGACCACTTATACGGCGCGCTGCCACCCACCGCGATGAGCGGCTGCAGATAGTCGCGACCAACCAACGCGGTCTCGAGCGCCGAGGTGGCGACCGACAACGAGGTCGGCGTCACCACGCGCAGGGTCAGTTCCTTCGACACCGCGGCGCCGGTGGAGTCCTTCACCTCGACGGCGAAGGTGAAGTCACCGGCCATCAGCGGCCGGCCTTCGAGCAGGCCATCGG
>JAYTAT010001072.1:0-2418 GCA_043737315.1 Archangium sp. | reverse complement strand
GTCAGTTGTATAGTCGGGACCGTCATTCGTCCCGTCAAACTCGACCATCGGAGACCCCCGGCATGATTCCTTCCACGGCCCGACGAGTGCCCGACAACACCGCCCCCCACGTCAACGACGAGATCCGCCGCCGGGCCGAAGAGCGGATCGCCCGGGTCGCGGCCTCCGGTCCCGGGGCCATCGCCGAGCGGCTGGCGCAACTCGACCGCGAATGGGACACCGAACGGACCCTGGAAATGAACGCCTCGCTGCTGGCGTTTACGGGGGTCGCCCTGGGGGCGTTCGTGAGCCCCTGGTGGCTCATCCTGCCGGCGGTCGTGACGGGGTTCCTCTTCCAGCACGCGGTCCAGGGCTGGTGTCCCCCGCTGCCGCTGTTCCGGCGGGCGGGGTTCCGCACCCAGACCGAAATCGACTACGAGCGGTACGCCCTCAAAGCCCTCCGGGGCGACTTCCGGCAACTCCCGACCGATGCCGAGGGGCGGGACTCTGCGGCTGCGGAACACGCCCTTCAGGCGGTTCAGAGTTGAACCGAGCAATTTTACCTACCGCGAAGAGGAGGCATCCTGTGGAATGGAAAGACGTTGCCGCTATGGCTTTGGCCATCGGGTTCCTCGTCGTCTGGCTCTTCGTCCTGCCCTGCGTCGGCGTGCGGACGATTCGAATGGCCAACCAGTGTCGGTCTGTCATTAATAAGAATCTTGACGGCGAGATGAAACAGCCCGGCTGCACAGGTGCGTCGGGGTTCCCATGAAGGAGGACGACCGTGATTAACCCGCTGACCATGAAGTCGTGGTCGCCCTACGTCGTCGGCCTCGGCATCGGCGTACTGACTTGGTTCGCCTTCGCCACTGCCGACCGCCCGCTGGGTGTCTCCACTGCGTTCGAGCATACCGCCGCCCTGGTCGAGAAGGCGGCGGTGCCGCAGGCGGCACAGACCAACGAGTACTTCGCCAGGAAGGCCGGGGAGGGCAAGCCCCCGAAGATCGGCTGGGAGTGGATGGTCGTCCTCGGCATTTTCGTCGGGGCGTTGGTCAGTTCCCTGCTCTCGGGCGACCGCAACGGAGAGGCCGTCCCGGCGATGTGGCGGGAGCGGTTCGGGGGCAGCGTCGTCCTGCGGCTCACGGCTGCGTTCTTCGCCGGTTTGCTGATGATGTTCGGGGCTCGGCTCGCCTCGGGCTGCACCAGCGGCCACGGCATCAGCGGCAACTTGCAACTGGCCGTGTCGAGCATCGTCTTCACCGCCGTCTTCTTTACCGCCGCGATCATCACCTCGCTGGCCCTTTACGGGCGGAAAGGATCGAGCCATGTTTGATTCACCCGAACGCCTGCTGCTCGGCCTGCTGACCGGCATCGTCTTCGGTGTCCTGTTGCAGAAGGGCCGCGTGGCGAAGTTCCCGGTCATCGTCGGCCAATTCATCTTGAAGGACTGGACCGTCGCGAAGGTCATGGGAACCGCCGTGGTTGTCGGCTCCGTGGGTGTCTACGCCCTGGTGGCCCTGGGTCGGGCCCACTTGCAGATCAAGCCGTTCCTGCTCGGGGGCGTGCTGCTGGGCGGCATCTGTTTCGGTGTCGGAATGGCCGTTTACGGCTACTGCCCCGGAACCGGCGTGGCGGCTTGCGGCGAGGGGAAGCCGGACGCAATAGTCGGCGTGCTGGGGATGCTGACCGGGGCGTTGGCCTTCGTAGCCGCTTTCCCGGCCCTCCAGCCCGTCATCGAGGGGTTGGGCGACATGGGCAAGCTGACGCTCCCAGAAGCGACCGGCACCTCGCCGTGGCTGTGGGTCGCCGGGCTGGCAGGCTTCGGCCTCGCTGCCTCAGCCCTGCTGTCTGGCCGCACCGAGCCGGTCGCCCCCGAACGAGATGTGAAAGCGACACCCGACGCTCGGATCGGCTCGTCCGCTCGACCTGGAGCCGCGAAATGATCGAACGCAGGGATGAAACGATGCCTGCGATGGACCCGCGTGTCGGCCTCGCCGCCGAGCGGACGCTCCTGGCGTGGGTCCGCACCGGGCTGGCACTGATGGGGTTCGGCTTCGTGGTCGCCCGGTTCGGCCTGTTCCTGCGGGAACTGGCGGCCGCGGGTGTCGCGCCCCCCGCCCCGTCGTCCGGGGTGTCGGTGTGGATCGGCAGCGGCATGGTGATCCTGGGGGTGGTCGTCAATCTGGGGGCGGCGGTCCAGCACGTCCGCCTGTTGAGCCAACTGGAGCGGGGCGAGCCGTACCGACCGAGCGTCTGGTCGCTCGGTGTCGCCGTGACGTTACTCCTCGCGGGCATCGGCCTCTCGATGACCGCGTACCTGCTCGCCTGGACCCCGTGACCTTCCCGGGTCCCCGAGCCAGCCGGTGTTTTTCGCCCGTTCCAGGAGACGAATATGACGACTTCACGTCGGGATTTTATCGCGCGGGCCGGGGGCCTGAC
>JAYTAT010001071.1:0-2421 GCA_043737315.1 Archangium sp. | reverse complement strand
CTCGCTCTTGTTTGCCGGTGGTGAGATCGAACAGCGCCCCGTTGATGAAGGGCGGGTCGACCCGCTTGCCGGTGTTGCGCAAGATGATCACGTTCTCTGCGGCCACCAGCTGCGCCAGCTTCATCGCCGCGCCGTCATCGGTGCCGCTCAGACACAACGGGGCCTGCACGCCGAGGCTGCCTTCGAAAGCGAGGTCGACGTTGAGCTTGGTGTCGCGCGGCAGCTCGACGCGGTGAGGAAAGGACAACATGCCCGGCGCGCCGATCGAGACCCGGTAGGTGCCCGGCGGCAGCTCGAGCTTGAGGGGCGTGGCGCCCATGGCCAGCCCGTCGACGTAGACGGTGGCGGCGGGCCCCGCATCGACGCGCACCTGCAGGGTCGCCTTGCGGATGCGGCCAAGCTCCTTCTTGACCGCTTCGAGCGCGGCGATGGCCGAGGGCGGGTGCGCATCGGGGTCGAGCTTGAAGGTGGGATCAAGCCGGACGATGCGGCGAAAGGCGTCGTTCATTTCCTTTGGGTGCTCGAGGTTCTTCTGCACCAGCGCCGTCAGCACCAGCGCGGTCAGGGTCACAGGCCAGGGCTTGGCCTCAGGGGAGGCGCGCTCGAGCTCGACCAGGGAGCGCTCCACCAGCTCGAGGGCGCGCTCGCCGTGGCCGCCGTAGAAGAGGGCCTTGGCCGATTCCACCTGGCGCTCCATGTCTTGCATGCTGCGGGTGGGCCGGGGGCGAACGATGTCGAGCACGCCTTCGGGCTCCATCAGCTGACCGCCCAGCAGCTTGCTGGCCGTGTCGCGGAAGTCTTTCGCGCCGCTGATCAAGTTGGGATCTGCACAGTCGCCGCCCGCCACGATGACCGTTTTCCGCCCGCCCTGGGCCGAGCCGGTCGCCGACACCAGCACCACCATCACCACCATCACCGCTCGCATCGTTTGGACCCCCGGGCTGCCGAGACTAGAGTTGCGCCATCTAGCAGCGGAGGCGGCGCAGGGGAATGTTGGCTCCAGGAACAGAAGTTGGCCGCTACGTCATCAAGCGGAAGCTCGCCGAAGGCGGCATGGCCGAGATCTTTCTGGCGAGCGCCACGGGGCCGGAAGGTTTCTCCAAAGACGTGGTCATCAAGGTGGTGCGCAGCTTCCTCGCGCGAGATTCGCAGTTCGTGCAGATGTTCATCGCCGAAGCGCGGCTGGTCTCGCGGCTCAACCACGCCAACGTGGTGCAGATCTTCGACTTCGGGAAACACGGCGAGTCGTACTACCTGGCGATGGAATACGTGCGCGGCGCCTCGTTGTGGGATCTGCGCAAGCGCTGCCGCGATCAGGGGGTGCCCTTCCCTCCCACCCTGGTGGCTGAGATCGGCGCGCAGGTCGCGCGCGGGCTGCAGTACGCGCACGCGCTCACCGAGAACGGCCAGCGCCTGGGCGTGGTGCATCGCGACGTGACGCCGCACAACGTGCTGCTCTCGTTCGACGGCGCGGTGAAGTTGACCGACTTCGGCATCGCCAAGGCGACCACCACGCAGACCGCGCCCGGCATGCTCAAGGGCAAGTTCGCGTACATGGCCCCCGAGCAGGCGCGCGGCGACAAGGTCGATGCGCGCACCGATCTCTTCGCGCTGGGCATCGTGCTGTGGGAAATGTTGACCGGCGGCCGGCTCTTCGCGGGCGACTCGGATCTCGCGGTGCTGCGCGCGGTGCAGGACAGCCTCATCGCGCCCCCCGCGCGGCTCAACCCCGACGTGCCGGTCGAGTTGTCTGATGTGGTGATGAAGGCGCTCGCGCGGGCGCCCGAGGAGCGTTTCCAGACCGGCTTCGAAATGGAGAAGGCGCTGGCGAACTACGTGCTGCGCAACGCGCGCTCGGTGGATGACAGCTCGGTCGCGCTGTTTCTTCAGCAGCTGTTTCGCGAAGAGCACGAAGCGCCCAGCGATCACGCGCCCATGGGTGACGACGACTTCGGCTCGGGCAAGACCGCGGCACGCGCGAAGCCCAAGACCATCACCGCCACCCCGGTGCCCGCCAGGTTCAACCGGAAGACGACGCCCGGCCGGCGCGGCGCGATGGACGATGACGACGCTCCGGGGGCGAGCACCGAAGAGTTCAAGGCAGCGCCTGCAAAGTCGCGCGGGACGGAAGAGATGCCGGCGCTCAGGCGACCCAGCCGGAGGCTCGAGCCGCTGCCCGTCGAGCCCAGCGTGGTGCTGCGCCCCTCACTCGCGCTCGAGATCAGCGCGAGTAAGACAGAGCAGGCGACGTCGCCGGGTGAGAAACACCCTCAGTCCGAGCCGGTGCTGGAACCCGTTCCCCCAAAGTCGAATGGGCCGTTGATCGGCATGCTGGTGGTGTTGGTGGCCGGGCTGGCGAGCCTGCTGGGGTACGTCAGCACGAGGTCAGAGGTGATGCCGATGGCAGCCCCGACTCCGGAG
>JAYTAT010001070.1:0-6096 GCA_043737315.1 Archangium sp. | reverse complement strand
AACGCTGCCGGCGTCGTGGGCTGTTCGCGAGAACGTCGCCACCAACGTGATCGAGTCGGCCAGCACGAGGGATCCCGTACCTGCGCCGCTCCAACCCGAAAACACCGAGCCGGGGGAAGGGGTCGCCGTGAGCGTGAGATTGGTGCCCTCGCTGAAAGTCGCGCTGCAGGCAGTGCCGCACGAGATGCCCGCAGGCGTGCTCTCGACGAGGCCCGTTCCAGCGCCCTCGAGCACCACGGTGAGCTGAGGATCTTCGGCAGTTCCCTGAAGCGCGATGACGATCGTCGGCCGCGCCGGATCGTTCGTGGAGATCGAAAGTGAAGCAGTGCGCGAGCCGGCCCGCGTCGGAGAGAACGTCACGGACAGAGTGCATGAGCTCATCGGTGCGATCGGCTGCGCGCAGCCACCCACGCCAAAGTCGGTCGAGTGCAATCCAGAGACGCCCGCGGTCAGACTCAGCGGCAACGCGCCCGTACTGGCGACGACCACGCGGCGTGGTGCCGTGGTGCGACCGACGCGCCCTGCCCCGAAGTCGACGCTCACCGGAGTGACGTTCGCGGCGGCCACCCCTTCGACCACGCTGACGAGCTTGTTCGTGGTCGAGGCCGGGAGTGCGCTGAGCACCGGGAGGGCTTGATCGAGCAGCCCCTGGCGAAGCTGAGCGGGCGTCGCGGTAGGCCGGGCCTGCAGGTAGAGCGCGGCCACCCCGGCGGCGTGCGGCGCGGCCATCGACGTGCCGCTCAGGCGACACATGTTTCGCGGGTCGCTCGGCGTTCCGTACCACGACGACACCACGTGCGCGGCCGGCGCGAAGAGCGAGACACAGGGCCCGTGGTTGGACCCACAGTCTCCCCCGCTGCCACACCAACCGGCATAGTTGGGATCAGCGGGCACACGTTCCCACGGAGTGTCGAACTCGTCGCTGCCGCCCACGATGAGCACCCCGGGCGCGCGGGAAACGTGGCCGCACGCATCACCCAGGTTGTTGCCCGCAGACTGAATCACCAACACGCCCGCGTTGAGCACCCCGGTGATGGCGGTGTTGAGCAACGAGCTGGGGTCGGTGAAGTCGGTGGCCGTGCTGTTGATGCTGATCGACGCCACAGCAGGCCCGGTGATGCTCGTGCCGTGCACCTGCGCGATCCAATCGAAGGCCGTCACCAGGTACGAGAGCTGAATCGCCACGGGACACGTCGCCACCCGTACGGGGTGCAACGTGGCGCCCTTGGCCACTCCGAAGCGCGCACCTGCAGCGATGCCAGCCACGTGCGAGCCGTGCGACCACGAGTCACAATCCTGAGTGCCGCCTGTGCCGGTCGCGTCGAAACCCGCCCCCACCCGGCCGGCGAAGTCCTGGTGCTGCGCGTAGAGGCCGCTGTCGATGATGAAGAGGTGCACGCCCACACCGGTGCGCGGTGGGTTGTAGATGCCGTCGCGGGTCGAGGTCAGCCCGTCGAGGCGATCGAGGCCCCAATTGTCCACACAGGTCGCAGCGGCGTTTTGCGGGTCGGGGTCAGCGCACGTGATCGACTGCGGCAATGACGCAGGGGTGGGCCCCGACACCGAGATGCCGATCGAGCAGTCGTCGATGGGCGTCGAAAACGGCTGGAGGAAACGCCGGTCTTGCACCACCCGCTCGACCCAGGGGTGCTCGGCGAGCGACGGCGCGAGCGCGTCAGGCAGCTCGATGAGAAAGCCCCGCAGTGCGCTCACCCACACGGCACTCACGCGCCCGTTCACGCCCGCGAGCTGTTGCGCCAGAAGCGCGACCTGCTCGGGCTTCACGTCACTGCGCAGCGAAATCAGCCAGCGGTCTTTGACGGCGACTTCGGGTGGCGCCCGCTGCACGGTCCCCGAAGCCGCGGCGTTCCCAGCCAGACAGAGCACGAGCGCGTAGGTCAAGCGGGTCTGCATCGAGCCGGAGCTTCGGGCGGGCGCGGTGCGAGCGCAAGCCCCCGAGCACCAGGTCACTCGACCGACGCCTGCGCCAGATGAATCACGGCGAACACGAGCGTCCACGCTTCGTCTTCCGGGGTGCGCTGTGCGCGCAGGTTGGTGATGAGCGCAGTGAGGGCCGGCGCGCGCGCAGGTACACCCGTGCGCGGCGTGCCGATCGTCGCCACGTCACGGCCGCGCACGACGAGCTGGTCACCCAGGGTCCCCAGGGCGGTGCCGTCTGGCGCACAGAAGACCGCTTCACCCATGCGGAAGGTGCCCAGCACGGTGCCGTTGACCGTGGCCCGGCACAGCCCGCTGGAGATCGCCACTTCAACCCGATGCGCCGACGTCATCGCAAGCACCTTGCCGTCGGCACCGTCGTTGTTCGTCTCCGTGCTGAACGCGAGCAACCAACCCGAGGGCGCGCGACTCGAGGGCACCTGCCCCGCGGCCTGATCGCTGCGCCCGAACATGCTCGCCGTGTACGTCGCGTGGCCGACCCACTCGCGCGTCAACTCACCCAGAGACGTGCCATCCCACGGGAGCAGCTCGCTGAAGGTTCCCGACTTCAGCGCCGCGATCGTCGCGTGCATCTCTGCGTTGCCGCCGCGGTACTTGATGTACACGAACAGCAGGAAGAGCGGCACCACCACGCAGACGACGAACGCCACCAACAGCACGCCGAGCACTTCGATGACCGCTCTGCCATCCATGCGCGGCCTCTTACCCCGATCGAGCGTCAATCCCCTCGTGAAGGCTGAGCTGTCTGCCTGTTTTTTGCGAGACCCCCAATGGCGGCTTCCCGATTGAAGCTGCTCTTGGAGTAGCACTCAGGCATTCAATCGAAAATGCCGGGGCCGCTCCCATGGAATCCACGACCCAAGACCGACTCGCAGACCCGATCACCCGTATCGAACCGCCCCCGGTTACTTCGATGAAGCCGACCCTGCGCGTGCTGGTGGTCGACGGTGAAGAGGAAGAGCGGGCGACCGTGATGCGCTACCTCGCGCGTGACGAGGTGCATCATCATGTCATCGAGCAGGTCGCCAGTGGCGAGGCCGCTCTGGAGGCCTGCCGCCACGCATCCTTCGACGTGCTGTTGCTCGACCAGAACATGCCCGGCATGGACGGTCTGGCGGTGCTGAAGGCGGTGCGTGCGCTCCCGCAGTGGCGAGGCGCGGTGGTGGCGTGCACCTCGACCGGCGAACCTGAGGTCGCGCGCAGGTTCTTCGAGGCGGGCGTGACCGACCTGTTGCACAAGAAAGACCTGAGCCCCTCGCTGCTGAGCCGCGCTCTGGAGAACGCGCTGATCCGAAGCAGGCTCGAGAATCAGTTGAAGGAGGCGCAGCGGAGGACCGCTCAACTCCAGGTGCTCGCCGAGGGATTGTCACGTGTCGCCAGCGCACAGCAGATGATCCCTTTGATCGTGGAGCAGAGCGTGCGGGCGCTGGGCGCGGCGGCCGGCTACCTCGCGCTGGCGACCGACGACGGACGGCATTTCAAGTTCGAGGCCGGCCTTCACCTCAACAGCATCGACGACCGCTCTGGCCGCGAGTTTCGCATCGACGCGCCGCTCCCCGCGGCCGAATGCCTGCGCACCGGCGCCCTGTTCACCTTCTCGACCGTAGCCGAGCGGGAGTTGCAGTTTCCCTCGCTCACCCCGCTCCTGCGGGAGTTCCCCGGGCTCGCGGTCGTGCCGCTCCCGGGCGTGAGGCAGATGATTGGAGCGATGGGCCTGCTGTTCGCGGACGAACATTCCTTTCCCCCTGAAGAAAGGGAGCACCTGAAGCTGGTCGGAGCGGTGTGTGGGCAGGCGCTCGAACGGGCGGCATTGTACGACGAGGCCCGGACTGCCCGGGAGGCCGCGTCGCTCAGCGTCGACCGCTACCGCGCCCTCGTCTCTGCGACCGCGCAGATCATCTGGAGATCGGCGCCCACCGGTGAGCTGACGACGATCACCGGGAACTGGGCAGAGCTGACAGGCCTCGAGGCCACCGCCGCCAGCGGCTTCGGGTGGGCCGCGGCGCTCCACCCGGACGACCGAGCTGCGTACCTCGCCGAGAGCGCCCACAGCTTCGCGCTGGGGCGACCCTTCACGGTGGAGGTGCGGATCAGAGCGCGCGACGGCCGGTATCGATGGTTCGTGCTGCAGGCGGCCCCGGTGCACGATCAAGCAGGCCAGATCAGGGAATGGATCGGCGCCAGTACCGACTTCACCGAGCGGAAGGCAGCCGACGAGGCCTTGCGCAACGAACGCGAACAGTTCCGGCTGAGCACGCAACACTTCGAGTTGGCGCTCAAGAGTTCGCAGGTGGTGGTGTTCAACCAGGACCGCGAACTTCGGTACACCTGGATTCACAACCCGGCCCTGGGGTTGCGCGCCGAAGAAATGATTGGAAAGCGCGACATCGACCTCTTCGACCGGAAGGGCGACGCGGCGGCGACCGAGCATCTCAAACGAGAGGTGCTCCGCACGGGCACCGGCCTGCGCGAGGAGGTCGTGGTCGAAATTCAGGGCCAGACGTGTCACTACGACCTGGTCATCGAGCCGTTGTACGGCGTCGCCCGAAGAATCGTGGGCGTCACCTGCGTGGCGGTCGACATCAGTGAGCGCAAGCGGTTGGAGGAGCGGCTGGTCGACAACGAACAGCAATTACGGCTCGCGCTCGTCGCGTCGAACACCGGCATCTGGAGTTGGGACCCCTCGACCAACCGGGTGGAGTGGTCTCCTGAATGCTTCAAGATTTACGGGCTGGAGCCCGGCGCGTTCGAGGGCACAGGCCAGCACTTCTTTCGCCTGGTGCACGCCGATGACCGCGAGCGGGTCGGGGCGACGGTGCGGGCCGCCCTCGACGCCAGCATCCTTTATCAATGTGAGTTTCGAGTGCTTCGCCCCGAGGGGACGACGGTCTGGGTCGAGAACATCGGCCGCCTCGAACGCATCGCCCCCGGGGCCCCGCTCAGAATGCTGGGCACCATCACCGACGTCACCGCCCGAAGGCAGGCCAGCGAGGGCCTTCGGCGCAGCGAGGAGCGATTGGCCCGGGCTCAGCGCGCAGCGCGGGTCGGCACGTGGGATTGGAACGTGGTGACCGACGAGGTGTATTGGACCCAGGAGGCCTGGCTGCTGTTTGGCCATGAGCCATTTCAGGGTGACGTCACGTATGAGCGCTGGCTCAGCTCAGTGCACCCCGACGACCGCGCGCGCGCCGATGAGGACAAACAGCGGGGTCGAGAGACGGGCCACTATCGCAGTGACTTCCGGGTGCTTTGCCCCGACGGCTCGGTGCGCTGGCTGGAGTCTGAAGGCACCGCCGAGTTCGAGCACGGGAGCGCTGCACGCATGGTGGGAACCGTGCGCGACGTCACCCTTCAGCGCGCGGCGCAGGCCCAGGTGCTCAGCGCCCTCAAGCGCACCGAAGACGCGGTTCTGGCGCGTGACCAGCTGGTCGCGCTCGTCTCGCACGATCTCAAGAACCCGCTGACCGCCATGTCGATCGGCGTCGACTTCTTGCGGCGCCAACTCGAGGGGGAGCAGCCGCTTCCACCACGCGAGAAGATCGTCTCGACGCTCCATCGGCTCGGGCGCCAGACCCGGCGGATGGATCGACTGCTCGACGAGTTGCTCGACGTCGCGCGGCTGCACGCGGGCAAGTCGTTGGAGCTCGAACGCCGGCCCATGGATCTGTCGGCCCTGGTGCGCACGCTGGTGGAGGAGCACGAGCAGACATCGCCTGACCACCACTTCGAGCTGAACATCGCGGCCGCTCCGGTGCTCGGCACCTGGGATCGCAAGCGGATCGAGCGGGTGCTCAACAACCTCGTCTCGAACGCGGTGAAGTACAGCCCGGGTGGGGGCGTGGTGCGGGTCGAACTGGAGCCAGCGGCAGGCCCGGGCGAAGACGTCATCGTGCGCGTGACGGATGCCGGGGTGGGCATCGGCCCTTCCGACCTCTCGCGAATCTTCGATTGGTACACGCGCGGTCAGAGCGCGCTTCACCAGACGATACACGGCGTGGGCATTGGGCTTGCGGGTGCGCGGCTGATCGTCGACGAACATGGGGGCGCCATCTCGGTCGAGAGCACGGTGAGCAGAGGCTCGACCTTCACGGTGCGCCTGCCCACGGGGCTGCCGGCTTCCTGACCGGTCATGCTGCA
>JAYTAT010001069.1:0-2424 GCA_043737315.1 Archangium sp. | reverse complement strand
GAGCTCGAGCGCGTCGGTCGCCGCCATGTCGTTGAACACGCCAAAGGTGCCGATGTTGCGAATCGCGCACGCAGCCTGCGGTGGCGCGATGGCCGCCGCGTTGGTCGGGGCGATCTCTGCCGCGGTGGGCTGGGCTGCGATCTGCGTGGTGTTGTGAAATGTCCACGACGTGGGCCACATCGAGGGCTTGACGAACGCGGTGCCGCTGACCGTGGTCACCGTGGCGTTGGTGGGCGTGTAGAAGCGGCGTGAAACCGTCCAACCTGCGCCACCGTGGCACTGCGCGCACGCACCCTGAACGAACAGGGCTCGGCCGCGGCCGACCGCACCGGACTCGAGCGAAGGACCACGGCCCTTGGGGGGGCGAATGGTCTTGGCGTAGGTGTCGATATCGTCCCACTGGTTGGCTGCGCACTTGATGGCGATGCCATCGGCGATGTCCTTCACCGGCGCACCCAGGCCCGCGGGCAACGGAGCACCCACCACACCGCCCGTGCCGACCTGCTGCTCGAGCGAGAGGTCACCGCAGTTGCCCTGCGTGGGCGCGGTGGTGACCGCACCCTTGCCACCCTGCACGCCGCGCGTGTTGTTCTCGAAGTCGTGCATCTCGTCGATGATGCCGGTCCAGTTGAAGATGCGCTGCTTCTGCGCGCCCGGGCCGTGAGAAAAGCTGCCATCCAAAGAGGTGGACTGGCGCGGGCCGGCCGCGAAGATCCACGTCATGTTGTCGCTCAGGCCGTCGGGGTGGCACGAGGCGCACGACGACCAGGCGTTGTTGCTCCAACGGCCGCGGCCAGTGAAGAAGAAGTGGCGGCCGCGGTTGACGCTCAACTCAGGTGCACCGGCCGGTGCGGGCACGGAGACCACGGTCTCGGCGAGCGTCTGGCTTCCCAGCGCGACGATGCCCAGACGCTGACTGCCCCAGCAGTTCACGAAGGCCGAGGTTCGCCCGGCCGAGACCACCACGCCGGTCGGGTTGAAGCAGTTGCCCACGGCGCCGCCGGGGGTGAGGTCGATCTGGTTGTTCTGCGTCGAGCCCAGCGCGAGCGTGCCCGCCGTCATGTCGTAGTTCATGCGCTGCATCACTTCGCCGCCCCGCGCGACGGCGTAGGCGACGTTGCTGCTGGCGAGGAACGAGATGTCGACCAGGTCAGCGAGGAAGAACTTCGGCGCAGGGAAGGCGTTGACCAGCGGCGCCAGTGACTGCGAGCCCAGCGCGTTGGTCACTTCGGTCTTCGTGCTCAGCGCACCGACCAGCACCACCGGGTTCACGTTCTTGTCGAACGACGGCGGGCCCGCGGGGGAGGCCGCGATGTTGGGCACGTAGACGCGGTCGTTCTGAATGGCCACGGCGAAGAGCTGGTTTGGGCTGTAGCCGACACCGAAGCCGCCATCGGCTCCGGGGGCGAAGGTGATTTCACCGTCTGCGCCCAGCGCACCCGTCGCGCTCAAGGTGAAGACGCGCACCGCACCCGTGCGGCTGGTGTCGGTGCCTTCGCGGTTGCCGTTGGTACGGCCGTAGAACTCGGTCACCACCACCTTCTCATCGCTGTCATCCGTGTCGAGGTCGTTGGTGATGGCGACCGCGCGCGGGTTGCGCACGATGATCGAGTTCACGATGGTGTTGGTGGTGGTGTCGATCGAGCTGACGCGCCCTTCGGCCCACTCGGCGACCACCAGGAAACGGCCCGTGGGGGAAAGGGCCAGGCCCGTCGGCTCGCTGCCCACGTTGATGGAGGGGCCCGCGACGGGGCTGGCCGTGTCGAGGTTGTCGATGCGGCGCACGGTGGAATCACCGCGGTTGCTGACCCAGACCGACTTGCGGTTGGTGTCGAACACCACCGCGCCCGGCTCATTGAGGCCGTTGAAGCGCGAGAGCAGCGTGCGCGTGGCCGTGGAGAAGGTCGACAGCGAGTTGTTCTCGGGGTTGACCATCGCGACGAGCGCGTCGTCGTCAGACAACGCGATGGTGCTGCTCTTCGAAGCCGAGCGCAGGGGCGTACCGGCGTCGACGTTGTTGCCCCCACCACCACCGCCGGTCGCACCACCACCACCGCCCGTCGCACCACCACCACCGCCCGTCGCACCGCCGCCGCCACCGCCCCCACCGCCGCCCGTGACGGTGCCACCCCCGCCCATGCCCCCATCAGGTCCTGGCATCTGCGGACAGCCCATCAACAGCGCGGTGAAGAAGCCGACGATCACGTAGCGAATCATTCAAAGACCCCGTTGAAATTGGTTGGGTGGAACCGGGGTTCTTAGCAAGGCCGGTACCGGGCCTTCGTTCGGCTCACCCGCTCGGAGGCTGGGCAGGACGCCCGGGGTGACCTGTCGGCTCGACCCGACACCTGTTGGCTCGAGCCAGCAACGCGCGCGCTGAAGTTTGACGGCCATCGGGGGGCATGGCGTCTCCCGTCGCGCGCA
>JAYTAT010001068.1:0-6099 GCA_043737315.1 Archangium sp. | reverse complement strand
CGGATCACGCTCGTCGATCAACATCACCCGCTTCCACGTCGGGCCCGATGAGACCGCCTCGGCGTGGAAGACGATGCCCGGCAAGTCAGCGCGCACGGTGCCGGGTTTCAGATCGCCCAGCACGTTGCGTTCGATCACCTCGCGCGCCGTCTGCCGCATCTGCGCGATGCCCCAGGGCTTCCAGAAGAAGACGGTCACCGCCAGCAGCACGCAGACGCCGATCGCCAGCACCAGCGCGGGCCGGGCGAGATCGCGCGCCGAGACGCCGACCGAAGCGAGCGCCGTCAGTTCACCGTCTTCACCCAGCCGCGCAAAGCCGATCATCACCCCGAGCAGCAACGAGATGGGCAGCACCTGCGGCAACAACATCGGCAACATCGCCATGCCCAGCATCAACCAGTCAGAGACCTGCGCCGCGCTCCCCAGGAGGAACTCGACGCCCCGCACCAGCACCATCGCGTAAAAGAGCGAGAGCAACACCGCCGTGGCCGAGAGGAAGGGGCCCAGCAGCTCGCGCAGCACGTAGCGGTGCAGCACGGAGGACTTCAAGGGGGCGCACCTGCCGCGATGTCTTTGCGAAAGTGACGGCCGCTCCAGCTGATCATCTCGGCCAGCGCCGTCGCCCGGGCCCGCGCTTCGATCAGCGTCGCACCGTGAGCGCAGGCCGTGATGACCCGCCCGCCTGAGGTCACCAACTGGGTACCGCTGAGCTTCGTGCCCGCGTGAAAGAGCTCAGTGCCCCCAGGCTGCGAGGTCGGCAGCTCGATCGCGTCGCCCGTGCGCGGCGCTTCGGGGTAGCCTGCGGCTGCGAGCACGATGCCCACCGAGAAACCGGCACGCTGGGGAAGCGTGGTGTCGGTGAGTGCTCCCCGTGCACAGGCCTGGAGCACCGGCACGAGGTCCGTGTCGAGCTGCATCATCAACACCTGCGTTTCCGGATCGCCCAGGCGTGCGTTGAACTCGAGCACCCGCGGGCCCGATGGCGTCAGCATCAGCCCTGCGTAGAGGGTGCCCCGAAAGGAAATGCCCCGGCGGCGCAGCTCGGCCAGCGTCGGCGCGATGACCGTGCGCCCCAGCTCACTCATGCGCTCGGCGGTCAGAAGATTCGCCGGCGCATATGCACCCATGCCGCCGGTGTTCGGGCCTCGATCACCATCGAACACCCGCTTGTGATCCTGCGAGGGCGCCAGCAACGCGAACCGCTCTCCATCACACAGCGCCATCACCGACAGCTCGGGGCCGGTGAGCACCTCTTCGAGCAGAATCGTCTGGCCCGCAGGCAACGCACCCAGCGCGCGGCACGCCTCGGCTGCTTCCTGACCCGAGGTGGCGACCACCACCCCTTTGCCTGCCGCCAGGCCATCGGCCTTCACCACCACCGGGCCCCAGGCCAGCGCCCGGCGCGCGGCAGCCTCGACGTCGCTGAAGAGTTCGAAGCGCGCGGTGGGCACGTTCGCCGCCCGCATGATCTCCTTGGCGAACGCTTTGCTGCCTTCGATGCGCGCACCGGCCGCGCCCGGGCCGAAGACGTCGAAGCCCGCGGCCCGCAAGGCGTCAGCCACCCCCGCCACCAGCGGCGCTTCGGGGCCGACCACCACCAGGTCTGCAGCACGATCTTTCGCAAGCTTCACCACCGCCGCCGCGTCGGTGATGTCGAGGGGCACACACTCACCGAGCGCCGCGATGCCCGGATTTCCCGGGGCCACCACCAGCGTGGTCACCAGCGGGCTTTGCCGCAGCTTCCAGGCCAGCGCGTGCTCGCGCCCGCCGCCACCGAGGAGGATCAGGTTCACAGCTGGTGCTTGTACAGGACGCGCTTGGCATCCCGGTAGAGCGGATCGCTCAGCAACACCGAGGTGAGCACCCGGCGCGCTTCATCGGTGTTCTTCTGAGCGGCTTCACCTTCACCCAGGATCACCTTGGGGCCCAGGAGCTGCGGGCCGTACTTGAGCGAGGCCTGCGCTGCGACCTTGGCGAGATCGATCTTCCCCGCCATCGCCTGCGCCTGCGCCTGACCGAAGTAGAGCATCGCGTTGTTCTTGCTCCCATCCATCCCGCGGGCCGAGAGCTTGAGCGCACCGCCCACGTCTTTGCGTCGCAGCGCCGCCATCGCGCGGTACGCGTAGCCGTCGGCGTTCTTGGGATCGATGCTGGTCACCTTCGCGAAGTGCTTCTCGGCGCCGGCCACGTCTTCAGAGAACCAGGCCACCAGCCCTTCACACAACGAGGGGCTCGGGTCTTCATCGAGATCCTTCACCAGCGCGGCGTAGGCACCGATGGCGGGCTTGAGCAGGTCAGCGGGTCGAACGTACAGATGGGTGAGCGAGGGCACCGGCCGACTGTTCGGATCGGCGCGCAGACCCCGCTTCAGGCAGAACTCCCAGGCCTTGCCGTCTTTGCGCGACTTCGCCGCCGCGGCACCCGCGAGGAAGATCGCGTCGACCCGGCGTGGATCGGCCTCCGCCGTCGCCGACAACGTCTGGATCGCTTCGGGCAACCGGTCTTCGGCAATGAGCAACCGACCTTCGAGCGTCGCCTCGAGGTACTTGTCACCCAGCTTGCCCTTGAGCCCGTCGAGCTCGAGGCGCGCCGAAGACGAAACGCCCCTGTCGAGCAGGATGAGGAACTTCTGCAGCCGCCCCGGCACGGAGTCGGGGTTGAGCTCGAGCGCTCGCTCGATGGTGTTCGACGCCCTATCGGCATCACCTGCGATGCGCTGGATCGTCGCCAGGTGCACCAACGCGTCGGTCTTCTCGCCGCGCGGCACTTCGGCGTCGTCGACGATCGCGGTGAGCTGCTCCTCGGCGCCCCTGGGATCGTTCAGGTGTTGATACGCGAGGATCGAAAGGGCCAGCCGGGGCCGGGCTGCGCGCGGGGCCGCCGCCTTCGCCGCTTCGAGCACCTTCCTGGCCTTCGGGGCATCGCCCACGTCCACCAGCAGGCGGGCGAGCTCTTCGGCCGCTTCCCATTGGTCGGCGTCGAGCTCGAGCCTTCGCTCGAGAGCGCGCGTGGCTTCTTTGTAGTTGCCCTGAATCGCGGCGAGCTGCGCCTGGAAGAAGTAGGCGCGCTTGAGCTTGGGATCGATGGCCAGGGCCTCGCGGAAGTTCTGCGCGGCCTGCTGCGGGTTCTTGGTCAAGACCGTCTGACCGATGGCCAAAGAGGCCAGCGCCCGGTCGCGCGGCTCTTTGCTGTTGAGCCCGCGTTCGGCGAGCACCTTGATGTCGTTCGGGTTGCCCTGCCGCGCGATGAGAAAATGCGCGTGCGCCACGGAGACCCGAGGATCGCCGTTGCGTTGTTCGGAGGCCGCCAGCATCGACTCGGCCGCCTTCGCGGTGGGCTCGTCGATCTGACCTGGCTTGCCAAACGCCACCGAGAGCACCCAACCGGCCAACGCTCGATCGTTGCCGGGGTCGAGCACCAACGCCTGTTGAAAGGCTTCTTCAGAGTCGAGGTAGTTCTTGGTGGTGTCTTTGAGCAGCAGCTCTTCGCCTTCGTCGACCAGCTGCCTGGCCGACGAACCTTCGAGGTCGGGGTACTTGAGTCGCCACTGCTGAATGATCGAGTCAACCGGCCGCGTGCCGCCCGTGGGCTTGACCACCAGCACAGGGCCTGTGTTGCGCCAGGGCTTCTTGACCACCAGGCCTGCCACCAGCCCGATCACGGCCAGGGCCGCGACCACGATGCCGATCGTCTTGCCCTTGCCGCCCGAAGCGTCACCCGTCTCGCGCATCGCCGAACGCAGGCGTGCGCCGTCGTTCGCCCCGATGGGCGTGGACGCCGGGGGAAAAAGAGGCGCCGTCGCCGGCGAACCCCCAAGACGCGCAGGCGCCGAGGGCCGCGGAGCGGGCGGCGGTGCTTCGGCGGTCACCGACTCAGCCGACTTGTTCCGGCACTCGTCACAGACGCCCAGCGCCTGATCGAAGGGGTCGGTCATGTCCTTGCCGCAGGAGCGACACTTCACACCGACTGCGGAAGGCTCAGGTGGCTTGCTTGAGAACGCGGGGGCGCGCAGGGCCTTGGCTGCAGAGGATGCGGGCGGTGGAGGCGGCGGATCGCCCAGATCCAGCCCCCCGCTCCCGAACGGGGAAGAGGGCGACGAGCTCGGCGGAGGCTCGCCGAAGTCGAAGGGGCTCGGAGACGATGACGAAGGAGAAGGAGCCACAGCGCCAAAGTCGAACGGGTTGGGTGCGCCCCCTCCCGGTGCGGGTGCGGCGAAGTCGAAAGGGCTGGCACTCGCTGGAGGTGGCGGTGGAGCGCCGAAGTCGAGCGGGCTACCGGGGTTGGTGGGCGGGGTGAAGTCGAAGGGCGAAGGGTTCGCACCTCTGTGTGCTGGCGCGGTCTGACCGAAGTGCAGCTCAGAATCACCCGACGGTGCTGGAGGTGCCGGCGCAGCGCCCATGTCGAAGAGGAACGCCGAAGGCGCCCCGGGGGCTGCGGGCGCTACGGGGGCCGCGGCAGGCGGAGCGTCGTCCTTCTTCACCAGCTGCAGGTGGCGGCATCGGGGGCACTGTGCGCGCACGCCCTTGGGAGTGACGAACTTGTCGTCGATGGCGTACGCGGCTGAACACTTCTGGCAAACGATGCGCATTGAACTCAGTGACGAAAGTGGCGAACACCGGTGAAGATCATGCAGAGCCCATGCTCATCAGCTGCGGCGATCACTTCTGGGTCACGGACCGAACCACCGGGCTGAACCACGCAACTGGCTCCCGCAGCCGCCAGCGCATCCAGTCCGTCACGAAATGGGAAGAAGGCGTCTGAAGCCACCGCGCTCCCTTGCAGACGCGCACCGCCGCGCATCGCGGCAATCTTCACCGAATCCACCCTGCTTGTCTGCCCTCCTGCCTGGGCGAGCAGCTCGCGGGGCCCTGCGAAGACGATCGCATTGCTCTTGACGTGCTTGCAGATCTTCCAGGCGAAACGCAGCGCCTCGAGCTCGTCGGCGGTCGGTTGGCGCCTGGTCACCACTTTCCACTCGGAAGCGGGCTCCACGGCGTCGCGATCCATCACCAGCATGCCGCCTGAGACGCTGCGCGCATCGAGCTGGGCGCGCGGCGTGGCCTGGGTCTGGGCCAACCCCGGCCCGGCAGCCATCAGGCGCAGGTTCTTTTTTCCCGCGAGCACCTCGCGCGCCTTCGCGCTGTAGGAGGGCGCAATCACCGCCTCGAGGAAGGTCTCAGCCAACGCGGTGGCCGTCTTCTCATCGACCTCGCGGTTGAGCGCCACGATGCCGCCGAACGCCGAGGTCTCGTCGATCGCGCGCGCACGGCGGTAGGCCGGCTCGAGCTCATCAGCCACGGCCACGCCGCAGGGGGTGTTGTGTTTGATCACCACCGCGGCCGGCTTGTCGCTGAACTCGAGCACCAGGCCCAGCGCCGCATCGAGATCAAGGATGTTGTTGTACGAGAGTTCCTTGCCCTGGAGCACTTCGCTGAAGGCGACCGTCGGTTCGACCGGAGCGCGATGCTCCCGGTAGAAGGCGCCACGTTGGTGCGGGTTTTCCCCGTAACGCAGCCCCTGGGCCTTCACGAACGGCAAAGAGAGCTCATCGGGGAAGGCCTCGCCCTCCTGCTCGGCCAGCCAGCCGGCGATCGCCGCGTCGTAGGCCGCGGTGTGCGCGAAGGCCTTGCGCTGCAACGAGCGGCGGGTCTTCTCGCTGACGCTCTTGTTGGCCTGGATTTCGGCCAGCACAGCGCCGTAGTCGTTGGGGTCGACCACGATGGTGACCAGCGCCGCGTTCTTCGCCGACGCGCGCACCATTGCGGGGCCTCCGATGTCGATCTGCTCGATGGTCTCGTCGCGTGAAACGCCGCGGGCCACCGTCTCGCGGAAGGGGTAGAGGTTGACCGCCACCAGGGAGATCGCCTCGATGCCGTGTTCGGCCATCTCGCGGGCGTCGCTCTCGAGGTTGGGCCTGCCCAGCAGCCCGCCGTGAATCTTCGGGTGCAGCGTCTTGACGCGCCCGCCGAGGATCTCTGGCATTCCGGTGTGCGAAGAGACCTTGCGCGCGGCCACGCCCGCGGCCTTGAGCGCCTCGAGGGTGCCTCCGGTCGAGAGCAACGAGTACCCACAACCAATCAAACCCTGCGCGAACTCGAC
>JAYTAT010001067.1:0-2427 GCA_043737315.1 Archangium sp. | reverse complement strand
AAGGAAGCGTTCGAGGTGATGCGCACCGGGCAGAGCGGGAAGGTGGTGCTCGATTGGGCAGCGTGAAGAAGAAGTTCGAGGCGGTGCCCCGGAAGGGAAAAGCCGCCGCCCACAGGCCCGCGAAGAAGGCCAAAGTCAAAGCGCCCGGGAAGAAGATCTTCCTGGCGATGGCCGGCAACATCGGCGCCGGCAAGACCACCGCGGCCAAGATGGTCAGCCAGGAGTTCGGGTTCGAGCTCTTCGATGAGCCGGTGATCGATAACCGGTTCCTCAAGAACTACTACGCCGACATGAAGCGCTGGAGCTTCACGCTGCAGCTGGAGTTTCTGATTCACCGGGTGCAGCACCACGAGCTCATTCACCAGGTGCCCAAGAGCTGCATCCAGGATCGCACGCTCTACGAAGACCCTGAGATCTTCGCGAAGTATCTGCACGGGCTGGGCAACATGACCGACGCCGAGCTCGAGCTGTACTTCGACTACTTCAAGCGGCTGACCCGCACCGTCGCACAGCCCGACAAGGTGATCTGCTTCGACGTGCCGAAGGTCGATGTGCTGCTCTCGCGCATCAAGGTGCGGGGCCGCGAAGAGGAGAAGGGCATCAAGACCGACTTCCTGCGCGGCTTGAACGGGTACTACGCCACGTTCCCCATGGTGCTCGCAGGCAAGTACGGCGTCGACGTGCTGACGCTCGATGTGACGAACCTCGACATTCGCACTGGGCGGGGCCGAGCCGAGTTCCTCGACCAGGTCAGCACGTTCCTCTCGAAGTAAGACACCGAACATGATCACCGGTCCGCGCAAGGGTTCTGACTCCGTCGTCGAGATGACGCAGCTGCTGCTGCCCGGTGACGCGAACGCGCTCGGGGCGGCGTTCGGTGGATCGGTGATGGGGTGGATCGACATCTGCGCGGCGGTGTCGGCCCAGCGGCACTCGCGGCAGCAGGTCGTGACCGCCTCGATGGATGATCTGCACTTTCACGCGCCGATCAAAATCGGCTTCCAGGTGATCTTGAGGGCGCGGGTGATCGCTGCCTTCAAGTCGTCGATGGAGGTCGGGGTGACCGTGCATGCCGAGAACCCGCTCACCGGCGAGCGGCAGCTGACCACCAGCGCGCTGCTCACCTTCGTGGCGCTCGATGCCGAGGGCAAGAAGATGCCGGTTCCGGTACTCAGCATCGAGAACGATCAGGAGCGGCTTGCAGCTGAAGAGGCCACCGCTCGCCGGGCGGAGCGCTTGGCGCGGAAAGACAAGGGCGGCGCCTGGCTCAAGTTGATCGACAGGTCGTGACCTTCACCCAGACCTTCTCCCGGAAGAAGAAGGGGACATGGTTTGCGCCATCGACCGCGGGGCTTTGACGCCCTGCGCGCTCAGCCAGGCGCTCGCGACTCTCACGTTGGCGGCTCCGATGTCGCCTCCCTGAAGTTCTCCCAGACGCAGGCGCGTGGTGGCTGAGAAGAGGGCCATCTCGTGCTCGTCGAAGAGCTCCAGCGCGACTCGCAGCTGCGCTTCGTTCTTCCCCGCGAGGCCCCGAATCATCGCGGCCAGCGCGCTCGCCCAGCCCACGTTCTCGTCTTCGAGTGCCTCGGCGTGACGAAGCGCCTCGTCGCCCCGCCCCAGCGCGATCAGCACCCTCGCAATCAAGGACCGCGCCTCGATGCGCACGTTCTGAATCTGCAGCAGCTCAGAGGTATCGAGCGATCGCCAGCACGACTCCATTCGTTCGAGCGTGCCGTTGGTCTCGCCCTGGTACAGATCGATCATCGTCTCGGAGAGCGCCGCCCAGTAGTGCTGAAAGTGGAAGCTGCGCGTCGACCAGCTCTCCATCGCGCTCGCCACCGCCGCTCGTGCACCCGCCGCGTCATCGGCTGCGAGCAGCGAAACGTTGGCCAGCCCGCACCGCAGCCCGGTCACCGCGTACCGATCACCCCGTTGTTCTGCCTCGCGCGTCAGCGCCGGAATCCGTACCGAGAGGCCCGCGATGTCGCCCAGATAGAACAGCGACCACACCGAGAAGAGGCGTGAGTTCGCCGCCTCCCAGCTCACCATCGACCCCACTTCGGCAAAGCGCCGTTCTGCCTGCGCAGTGAGCTGCCCCGCCTCGCGCCACTTACCGACGAGGAACCGGGTCAGGCCCGCGCAGAAATCGACCAGGCCGATGAGCGCGCTGTCATTCATCCTCTCGGCCAGCGCACGAGACTCAAAGACCAACCGCGCAGCTCGCTTCTCAGCCTTCACGCCACCCGTCGCCACGAACGCAGCTTCAGCGGCCAGGGCACGCGCCACGCGGTGAGGCTCGCCGGCATCGAGCGCGAGCAGCAGCTGACGTGACTGAAAGCTCGCGCCGCGAATGGTGTCGACCATCGACAACCCCATCGAGACTGACCAGCACGCGTCGATGCGCTGCAAGACGACCGGATCCACCCG
>JAYTAT010001066.1:0-2428 GCA_043737315.1 Archangium sp. | reverse complement strand
CGATGTCGGCGTCGGAGATCTCGGCGAACGGCGAGCCGGCTCCGGGGACCGCGGCTCGTGCCGCCAGCGCCGCGAAGACCTTCTCGAGCTCGTCGGATGCCTTCTTGATGCGAAGACGTACGAGCCCCAGCGAGGTGCGGTTGTCGAAGATGACCACCAGCACCACCCGGCCTCCCACCAACGTCATGTAGAGCGAGTCTCTCGCGCCCTCATGAAACTGGTTTGGAAACTCGTTCTCTCCGATGAGCTTCGCCAGACCGCCCATCGCCGCCACGTTGCCGGCAGTAAGAGAGGCCAACGACGTCGTGTCGATGTTGTGCGTCTGGCCAGCCGCAGAGATCAGCTGACCGTTCTTATCGACGAGAAAGACCACCTTCGCGTTTGCGTCCTTCGTGAGTCGGTCGCACACCGCGTTAATCCGGTGGAACTCCTCTTCGTACATCACCAGCGGCGTGGCCATGAGGTGGAGATGCTCCTGTCAAGCGGTTGCGAGGTCCTATCAGAGGGTACGGGGTTGTGCACTCTTTCGAGTCTAGAAACCACCGTGGTGTCAGGGGGCTGGCAATCAATGGGCAGGTCGGCGGACTCCGGTGCCGGTGATAGGGGGGGAATCGGTCATTTCCTCGTTGCACCTGTTGGGAAGGGCTAACCTGCTCGCTGTGTATCGGAACGTCGTCGCCGGCGCGGTGATCTGGCTGCTTCCCATCAGTGCGCTCGCTCAAACCTCCGTTACGGGTTCGGCCGTGCGTACGCAGTGGGCCGATGACCAGGCGCAGGTGCGGCTTCGGTATGGGGTGGCCGTTCGCACCGGCAACGAGACCGATTCGGGCCCGGGCCTGAGCTATTCCGGGGTCAGCCCCAACGATCTCGCGCTGACCGGCTGGCTCTGGTTCCTGCTGGGCGACCACCTCGGCCTGACGGCGGGCGTGCAGCGGGAGGCCTTTAGCCTGCTCGACAGGGGCACCACGGTGACCTCGGGCGCCCTGATGCGCGCGAACGTCGGCCCGACCGGCCGGGTGCGGCTGGGGCCCGTTCGCCTGGAAGCCGCGGCCTCGTACAGCTTTCAGCAGCTGCCGGTCTTCGGCACCCTCACCATACCCGCGTTCTCGACCGTGCAGCGCCATGGCGTCTTGTTGGCAGCGCGCGGCCTTTTGAATCTGGGCCCGGTCACGATCGAGGGGCGCTTCGAATATCCACTGGCGATCGCGAACGTGGGCCGGGCGGTGAGCTCGCGGGGCATCGGCGCCGGCGGTGGGGTGCGCGTGCAGCTCTTTCGCACCGGCTTCTTGAAGTGGGGACTGCTGGCCGATGCGCAGTGGCACAACGATTCGTTGGCGACCACCGACACGTCGACGCCGCTGGCGGCCTCACAAAGCGTGGTGCGCGCGGGCCTGGCGCTCGATCTTCAGTGGAAAGATCCGAAGCTTGAGACTGATTCGCAGGGCCGCCGGGGCAACCTGAAGATCATGGTGCGCGGCGAACAGGGGCCGCTCTCGGGGGTGCCGATCGTGGTCACGGGGGGGGGCAGCCAGCGCGACGTGGTCACGGGCGCGGATGGTTCGGCGATGCTCGCAGAGGTCGAACCCGGCGAGCTTTTCGCCCAGGCTTCACTCAAAGGCTACGTCTCGCGCGAATCGAAGGTCAGCCTGGGCGCGGGCGAGGACCGTGTGGTGGAGCTGATGCTCGACCAGGAGAAACCCAGGGTGGGCGGGCTCTCCATCAAGGTGGTCGCGTTCGAGGGCGCAGCTCCGCTGGCCGCCAGGGTGGAATTGAACGGCAAGACCACTGCGACGAGCGCCGCGGGAACGTTGATGGTCGAAGGTCTCGCCCCGGGTCCCCTGACGGTGAAGGTTGCTGCGCCCGGCTTTACGCCCGGTGAAGAAGCGGCCTCCGTGGTGGCGGGTACGGTCAGTGAGCTGACGGTCACCCTGGTGCCCGAGAAAAAGCGGGTGCCAGCGATCTTGCGTGGGCAGGTGCGCAGCGCGCGGGGCGGCAAGCCGGTCGTCGCGCAGTTGGAAATCAGGGAGCTCAAGCAGACCATCGCAGCAGATGAGGACGGTTCGTTCTCAGTGCAAATCCCCGGGGGGAAGTACACCGTGCGCATCACGGCGGCTCGCTTCGTCGCCCAGACGAAGACGGTCACCGTGCGGGATGGGGATCAGGCCATCTTCAACGTGGATCTCGCTCCGAAGTGAACTCGCGTCGCGCTCTGCTGGTGTGTGCCGTCAGTGCTTTCGCGGCATGCGGCGGCGATCCACCTGTGAGACCGGCCGTGGTCGACGCGGGGGCGCCCTCCGGCCCGCAGAAGAAGAGCGTGGGCCAGCTCGAAGCAGCTCGAGGCGAGGTGACCCTCGAGCGTGATGGAAAGACCCGGCCTGCTGCAGCAGAGCCGTTGTTCCAAGGCGACATCATCGAGACCGGCGAAGAC
>JAYTAT010001065.1:0-2430 GCA_043737315.1 Archangium sp. | reverse complement strand
AGCGCGTGTCGAGCCGTTCGAACTTCTCACGCATGGTGCGGCGCTCGGCGTCGAGGCCGGGACGCTCTGACTCGGGCATGGTGGGCAGGGCCGCTTCGATCGCCACGGCGCGGTCATGCCAGCGCATCACCACTACGCACTCGGCGAGCACGGCGGTGATGATCGCGTACGAGAAGTTGAAGACCTGATCGAGCAAGACCGTGGTGCCGAGGTAGGGCAGGTCGTCGGTGAACGCGAGCTGAAGGAAGACGATGGTGAGCAGCGCGGTGACGGCGGTGCCCACGCGCGCTTCCACGTGCACCGGCCGCAAGAAGAAGATGAACCAGCAGCACATCATCACCAGCAGGATCGGCGGGAACATGGTGATGAAGAACACGCGCCAGGGCCGCTCGAGGTTGACGCCGAAGCGCACGCGCGAGTGAGCGCCATCGGTGGGCAGACCGAGTGCACCGGGGTAGCTGACGTGGGTGACGTCGAGCACGGGGGCCCGCACCGTCCACCCGGGGACTTTCAGGTCGGCGGCGAGGCTGCTGGCGGGGTCGGCCTCGAGGATGAGTTCGGTCTCTGAACGTTGCAGGTCTTCGAGCTCGAGCACGATCTGCTGCGAGTCGAGTGGAAACGCGGCGAGCTCGAACTTGTGGAAGAAGCGGCCTTCGCCCACGAAGCGTTGGTACCTGCGGCCGTCGGGCAGCGTGAGCGGCTCGTCGTAGACCGGGGCGAGCGTGAGCGACCAGGCCTCGAGCAGGTTGGTGAAGCGCAGGCTCTTGCTGGGATCACCTTCGCCGCGCCAGGTCACCCAGAGCACGAACGAGGCAAAGTACGAGTTCTCTTCGAGGTTGATCACCTCGACGTTGCGCAGGTGCGCGCCCACCAAGACACGTTGAGGCGGTGACTGGGTCAAAGCGAGGGCGCAGACGATCGGAAGCAACACGCGAACACCCTATCTCCCTCTCCCCTGCGCCAGCGGGAAGAGGCCCGAGCACCGCAGAGAGAGGTAGTCTGCGTCGGTGCGCTGCGTTTCACTCGTTCTCGTGATCTCGACCCTCGCGATGGCAGAAGATCAGGCGCAGCTCGTCATCACCACCACCCCCGCAGGCGCTGCGATCACCATCGACGGCCAGCTCGTCGGCCTCTCGCCTCGCACCGAATCGCTCGCCCCCGGAGTGCACACCCTCACCGCCGAACTCGCCGGAGCCAGCACCTCGCAGACGATTTCGGTGGCGACGGGCGAAACCCGCAAGCTCACCATCGCCCTCGAGCGCGTCCTCTCACCCCGCCCCGCACCGCTCGAAGGCCTCATCACCACGGCGGCTGGCGCGCTGAGCTTCGGCCTGGGGTTGCTTCTCCAGATTCCCGCGCGAGAAGCCGGCCAGCGGGTGCACCGCTTGTTCGAACGAGGCGGCGCGTGGGACGCCACCGCCCAGCGGCTCGAACAATCAGGCCTGAGTGCGCAAGGCTGGAGCTACTTCTTCACCGGCGCAGGCATCGGGATCTTTGCCTCGGGGCTCATCGTCACGGGCCTGCAGCTCTTCGGGAGCCGCGCCGATCCTCCCGGCCTGGTGCTGCTGCCCACGCCTCACGGTGGCCTGCTCACCTGGAGCACCCGCTGGTGAAACACGGGTTCGTCTTCCTCTTGCTCGTGAGCTGCCGCATCTACGATCCCCAGCCGATCGACTGCCGCGTTCTCTGCAGCGCCACCGGCACCTGCCCCGACGAGATGGTCTGCCGCGACGGGTTCTGCCGCCTTCCCAAAGCCACCACACGGTGCGATTGCCGCGCGGAAGAAGAGCGGGCCTGCGGGACCCCCGAAGGTGCGTGCGAGCTTGGCGTGCAGCGCTGTGAAGGCACGCAGTGGGGGGCCTGCGAAAACGCCACTGGTCCGCGCCCCGAGGTCTGCAACGGCCTCGACGACGACTGCGACGGCTTCATCGACGAAGAGATTCCGAACCCGCCTGCCTGCCCTCGAACACTCGGCGTCTGCGCGAACAGCCAGCAACAGTGTCTCGAGGGTGAATGGCGCGCGTGCGATGCCACCGCGTACGGGCCCTTCCTCGAGCCCGTGGAGACCCGTTGCGACGGGCGCGACAACGACTGCGATGGGCTCATCGATGCCCGGCCCCTCGTTCCGATCCCCGTCGCGCATGGCGGCTTCTTGCTCCCCACCAGCACCGGCTACGTGGTGGCCGATCAGGCGCAGGCGACCTGGCTCTCGCGATCGATGGAGATCGAAGCCAACACCACTTTCCCAACCCAGGCGGCTGGCTATTCAGCGACCACCCATGGCGACACGGTGGTGCTCGCGTACGGGACCGATGCCGGAATGAAGCTCACCTCGGTCGATCGCGGCGGCTTCCGCGAACAACGGGTGCCGACCTGGCTGAACGCCACCCGCTTCGAGCTCTCCCTCGACGTGGCCGCGGTCATCGTCAA
>JAYTAT010001064.1:0-6111 GCA_043737315.1 Archangium sp. | reverse complement strand
GAGCGACGCTCAAGCCACCAAGGAAGAAGGGGAGCACGGGGCCGCACTTCTCGCGGCACGCCGGGAAGTACATGCCTTCGACGCGGCCCCCACCCGGGGGAGGCGTGCCCCACCAGAACTCCGCCAACGCGAGCGGTCGCAGGCCTTGCACGCGCGCGGCGTTGAGCAGCTTGGGAGCAGCGCAGTCTGCGGCGCCCGAGGGTGGATCCCCCTGGGGGAACAACGCGCGCACGGTGGTCGTCTGCCCAGCGAAGTTGGTCAGCTGGTAGCTGTCCCAGATGCGGCGCATCGTCTCTTGCGAGACCACGCGGCGCAGTCGTTCGAGGGCCGCCAGCCGGCGCTCGAGAGGAAACAAGAGGGCAAGTGCGTTCGCGCGTTCTTCTCGCGCGGTGGCTTCAGCGGTGCGTCGCTCGTGATCATCCTTGCGGCTCAGTTGATCGAGCGCGTGCAGCGCGGCGGCGCCCGTGGTGGTGGTGCGCGCGGTCTTTCGCTCCTGCTTGCGAAGGGTGTGCTGCGCTTTGAGCGCGAGTCGGTGTTCGGTGTGACGCGCGTCGAGGTCTGCCAGCGCAGCGCGTGCAGCGAGCAGGGTGGGCTCGAGCCGGGCGGCGTCGACGCGCGCGGTCAGACCCTTCACCACGACTTCTGCGGGGATTTCAGCGGCGATGCGCAGGCCGGCGTCGAAGACGGGTGGGGCAAAGCCCTCGAGCTTCCACGCGCGCTCCACCTGGCCCGAGACCGCGCGCAGAAATCCGACTCGGCCTTCAGGTGCTTCGACCACCAGCACGCCGAACATTTTCCCACCTTCGGGGCGGGTGAGGACCGAGGTGGGGAAGCCGGGCGCGATGAAGCCGGTGCGCAAGTCTTGTTTCACCAGCTCTGCGCAGCGCTGGGCGAGCGCGTGAGGCGCGAGGTCATCGAAGGGGCTGGGGAAGACGCGCGGCCGCTCATCGCGAGGGGGCTGCGGCTCGAGCCAGGTAAGCACGGGGAGGGCCTACCCTGTGTACCTCTCCCTGCGAAGCGGGCAGAGGTCGGCCGCAGGGCCGGGTGAGGGGCCTTTCGGGCAGCCAGGTGGACTCTGTTTGCTCTTCGGCACGTCGCGAACGCAGGTCAACGGTTGAGGTCTCATGGCTCCGCGTGCTCCCGCATGCTGGTCAACAACGCACCCCACCACCGCCCGAGTTGCCCGATGAACTCGACGTGACCCTGCCCATGCCGCACCGGATGGTCCGCCCGCAGGGACGCAAAGCCTCGATGCTCGAGCGTCACGCGGGTGCCGTCTTCACCTTGAACGAACCAGACCTCGACCGTCGTGAAGGGATCCCCGGAAGCGAAGTTGATGCCCCGCCAGGTGAAGGCGAAATGATCCGGCGGATCCCACGCGGTGATGATGCCCATCTCGTGGAGCGAGCTGCCCGCAGCTCCGTATTGCTGGAAGACGCGGCCACCGAGCCTGGGCTCGAGGTGCAGGGGGCCTTCCTGCTTTCCACCCACCCGATAGCGCGGACCACGCCGCCACCAGGCATCGAGCTCGAGCGTGAACACGTCGAACGCCTCACGTACCGGAACCCGCACGAAGGTCTGCACCTTCACCACGTCGCCCGCGATCATCGCTTCTTTCTCTCTGCGTGTTCCTTGAAGGCCTCGAGCTGGAAGGTCCAGAAGTGCTCCACGTCATCGAGCCACTCGCGCAGCTGCTCGAAACGTTCACGGCGCAGCGAGTAGACCTTGGCGCGCGCGTCATCATCGTCAGTCGCCAGTTCGACGAGGCCCGCTTCACGCAGCAACCGAAGATGCCGGCTCATGGCGGGCGCACTGAGCCCCAGCTCCGCGGCGAGTTCCCCCGCACGGCGAGGTTTCTTGCGCAGCAGGCCGATCACCCCGCGGCGAGACGCATCGGCCAACGCGGTGAAGGTGTCGTCGAGTGAACTCAGCCGCGCACCCGCTCGGCGAAGTACCAGTGGTGCCCTTCCGAATCGAGGCAGCCGTAGTTCTTGTCGGCCCAGTACTCCTCGCCGTAGTCGCTGAGCTTCGGCTCAATGGTGATGGTGGCGCCCGCCGCGCGTGCACGGGCCGCGTGTGCATCGACGTCGTCGACGTAGAGCATCACGCACTGTGTGTTCGCCCCTCCGACCGACTGGGGGCTCACCATGGGGCGCTTCATGGCCTTCTCGCGGCGCTCGTCGCTGATCATCAACACGGCCTCCCCGTAGGTCAGCTCGCTGTGTTCGATGACGCCGGCTTCACCTTCGATCTTGAGCCGCACCTCGAAGCCGAAGGCCTTGCCAAGCCAGTCGATGGCCTGACTGGCGTCTTTGTAGATGATGGAAGTCGAGAGCCTCGGCCAGCCTGGGGGTGTGGTTTTCATGACCACTTAGTTAACGGCCTCGTTAAGTATCGTCAAGTTGGAGGGTGGCTGTTGGCGCTGCGACCCGATGCTGAAGCGACGAGAGCTGCTGCTCACCTCTGCTGCGCTGGCGCTGAGCTGCTTGGGAAAAAATTCAACCACTTCCTCGCGCGCGGTCACCGCTTTGATTGCGGCCCAGCCGACGAAGGATGGCGCCGGCGTGTCGCTCAACCGCGCGCTCGGCAATCGGGCGCTGGGCATGCTCGACCCGTTCCTGATGCTGGATGAATTCCAGACCGAGAATCCCGACGACTACATCGCGGGGTTTCTGGATCACCCGAATCGCCCAGGCAGGAGCGCGGGTTGATGTGGGGTTTTCAGCTCTGGGTGAACCTGCCTGCGCAGCGAAAGATGATCGCCCCGAGGTATCAGGACATCGCGCCTGAGGTCATTCCCGAGCTCGCCCTGGAGCGCGGCCGGGTGCGGATCATCGCGGGCAGCCTCGAGGGGAAGACGGGCCCCATCAGCAGCATCGACGTCGAGCCGTTGTTTCTCGACGTGACCCTCGAGAAAAGCGGTGCGCTGACGGTGCCCGTTCCCGCTCGGCACACCTCGTTCGTGTTCGTGACGGATGGCGCGATGAGGGTGGGGTCGAGTCGGGGGGAAGTGAAGAAGGGGCATCTGGCGGTGCTCAGCGCGGGTGAGGTGTTGCGGCTCGATGGTGAGCAGGGCAGGGCGCTGGGTGAACCGGTGTCGCGGTGGGGCCCGTTCGTGATGAACACGGATGACGAGATCAAGCAGGCGATCGAGGACTATCGGAGCGGTCGGCTGACCCTCTGAGCTTGAAGGCGGGATAGCAGCCCGCTCGGCCCCTCACCCCGCTTTCGCAGGAAAGAGGGCGTTACTGCCAGCGACCCTGAAACGAGATCGCCTGTGCGAGCACGCCCAACGCCAGCTCACCCCCCACCCCCGTCATCATCACCGCGCTCGCGCTCGCTTCGAACTGCGCCGCCAACGCCACGTCACCCTGCGCCTTGGCCGCCGCGATCCCGAACGCACTCGCCGCCGTGCCGATGCCAAAGAGGATCGGCCCCGAGTCGACATCACCCTTCCGTTCGACCCCACGTGGCCACTCGCGAAACCCCACCACCGCACCGATGCGCACCAGAAAGTGCTCGCGGTACGAAGCCCACCACGTCGCCGCGAGCGTTGGATCCGCTTCCTTCAAATACCGCGTGATGAACGACTGCGCGCACCCGCGTGGGTACTTCGCCCCCGGGCCCTTCCCCGTGAGCTCCGATTTCGGCAGCCCGGTCTTCGTGTCGAGATGTTTCGCCATCACCCCGCGCCATTCTTCGAGCGGCCGCTGCAACAGGCCACGCCCATGCGCCGCGTCGTACCTCGCCAGGCTCGCGAGCGTGACGGTCTGATCCGCCGGCCAGCGCAAGCCCACGCCCTCGTACGAGGCCGCGTGCCGCAGGGGATCCGCCAGCGAGCGCCGCGCCAACTCGACGCTGATCCGCGCGTGTTCTGGCTCATCTGCGCACGCACCCAGCTGATCCACCGCGCCGTAGATCAGGTTGAGATGCGACAGGTGCAGCCCATCGACTGACTTGGGCAGCGCCCTGGCCTGGCGCAGCGTGGCCTGCACGCAGGCGAGCGCCTCGGCCTGCCAGTCCGGATGCGCGCGGCTTTGACCCACGCAGCCATCGGCCACGTGCGAGAGCGCGATGATGCGAAAGCGGGCCGGCGTGGTGTCCCACTTGCCGTCTTCCAGCAGCCGCTCGAGGCGTGCGGGCAGCTCGAACGCGGGCGTGTCTGAAGCGGCGAGCAACAAGGCTGCGATGAGGAACGAGCGCATGCCCCAGAGCTTAGGGCCCCACGCTCCGCTGACGGGCCGCCCCGCCCGCGAACGGTCGAAACGCGGGGTCGAGCGGCGTCACAGCCGCGTGAAGTGCCCTTCGTGTTCGACGAACAGCTCGGAGCACACCGCCCGCAACGCAGGCAGCTTCTGCCCGATGGTCGAAGGCTTGAGCGAGCCCTTGAGGCCGTCGAGCACCACCAGCACCGCCGGGAGCGACTCACCGTAGAAGCAGACCAGGTGCGGCCCACGACCTTCGGCGTCTTGCACGCTCACGTGAAGCACCGACTCACCGGAGTCGAGCTCGACCGCCAGCCGCGTTCCACCTTCCTGCTCGAACTGCACGCCCGCATCGAAGTCTTCGCCCTTGAGCTGCTTCCAGCCGCGCAGCTCGAGCTCACGGACCTGTTCGATCGACGTGCCCTTGTGGCCGCCTTTGCTCGCCGTCTCGCTGTGCGTCGCGAGCTGCTTGAGCACCTGCGTCTCGGCGAGCTCCAGGCCCATGGCGGTGGAAAGTGATTCGAAGGCTGCTGCCTCTTTGTCCGTCACCTTCCCGTCGGCGAGCACGATGCGGTACGCCAGCACCAGCCCATCGCGTGCGAAGTGCGGGGGAAAACGTGTGGCCAGCCCTGCCAGGAATTCGGGCTCACCCTTGACCTGCAGATCGCGCCGGGCCGTCCTCGCCTGGTCGAGCAAACGCCCCGTCGACGCGAGGTTCTCCAGCGCCTGCTCTCCGACGGCCGAGCTGACCACCTCGCGCATGCTGTCGATGAAGACGTTCAGCTCTTCTTCACCGAACCGGCCATCGGCGCCGCCGATGAAGACCGCCGCGTGCACCAGCGCCTCCATCATGCCTTCGACCTGCGGGCGCGCCGCGCGGGCGCTGAGAATCTTGCGAACGCTCATCGTGGGGTCTCCTCAGGCCTTGGGCAGCGTGACGCCGGTCTGACCCTGGTACTTGCCGCCGCGGTCGCGGTAGCTGGTCTCGCACGGCTCATCGGCGCCGAAGAACAACATCTGCGCCACGCCCTCGTTCGCGTAGATGCGCGCGGGCAGCGGGGTGGTGTTCGAGAACTCGAGCGTCACGTGGCCTTCCCACTCGGGCTCGAGCGGGGTGACGTTGACGATGATGCCGCAGCGCGCGTAGGTCGACTTGCCCAGGCACACCACCAGCACGTCACGCGGAATGCGGAAGTACTCGACGGTGCGGGCCAGCGCGAACGAGTTGGGGGGAATGATGCACTGCGGCCCCTTCACGTCGACGAAGCTGCGCGGGTCGAAGTCTTTGGGGTCGACGATGGTCGAGTTGATGTTGGTGAAGATCTTGAACTCGTCGGCGCATCGCACGTCGTAGCCGTAGCTCGAGGTTCCGAAGCTGACGGCCTTGTGGCCATTGAGCGTTCGCACCAGCGTCGGCTCGAACGGTTCGATCATCTTTTGTTCGATCGCGAGGCGACGAATCCACTTGTCGGGCTTGATGCTCATGAGGCGGGCACCATGCCATATCAGGGCCTCCATGAACGCCCGCATCGGCATCGTCACCCTGTCTGACCGCGCTTCGGCCGGCGTCTACGAAGACCTGTCTGGTCAGGCCATCCGGCAAACCCTGACGCAGTGGCTGCAGAGCCCCTGGGAAGCGGTGTACCGCCTCATTCCCGACGACCGCCCCACCATCGAGAAGACGTTGATCGAGCTGGTCGATCAAGAGCGCTGCGGCCTGGTGGTCACCACCGGAGGCACGGGCCCTGCGCCCCGCGACGTGACGCCCGAGGCCACCGAGGCGGTGTGTCAGAAGATGATGCCGGGTTTCGGCGAGTTGATGCGCAAGAAGTCGCTCGAGAAGGTGCCCACGGCCATTCTGTCGCGGCAGACCGCGGGCATTCGGGGCTCCTGCTTGATCATCAAC
>JAYTAT010001063.1:0-2434 GCA_043737315.1 Archangium sp. | reverse complement strand
TCAACGCCGATGACGCCGTCGACGGGATTCTGGTGCAGCTGCCGTTGCCCAAACACATCGACTCGACCCTGGTGCTCGAGACGATCGACCCCGCGAAGGACGTCGATGGTTTTCACGCGGTCAACGCGGGGCACCTGTTTCAGGGCCGGCCCACGCTGGTCGCGTGCACTCCCTTCGGCGTGATGCGCATGCTCGAGGAGATCGGCTGCAAGGTCGCCGGCAAGAACTGCGTGGTGATCGGCCGCAGCAACATCGTGGGTCGGCCGATGGCGATGCTGCTGCTCAACGCCAGCGCGACCGTGACCATCTGTCATTCAAAGAGTGATGTGGCGGCCGAGGTGAAACGCGCTGACGTGGTGATCGCCGCCGTCGGCGTGTCGAAGTTCGTCAAGGGCGAGTGGATCAAGCCGGGCGCCGTGGTGATCGATGTCGGCATGAACCGCGGGGCTGACGGGAAGCTGAGCGGCGACGTCGACTTCGACTCGGCGAAGGAAAACGCGTCGTGGATTACGCCGGTGCCTGGGGGCGTGGGGCCGATGACCATCGCCATGCTGATGAACAACACGCTGCTCGCCGCGAAGGCGCGCCTGGCCCGCTGAAGTGGAACTGCTCTTCGTCGTCGAACACGCGATGTTTCTGGAGGGCGTCGGGCTCGTGCTCACGCCGGGTCCAGAGCGGCCATTGGTGGTGGGCACACCGCTGTTTCTCGTGCGCCCCCGGGGCATGCATCTGACGGCGAGGGTCAAGTCGTTTGCCGGCCAGGGGACGACCCGGGCGATCGCAGTCGACCTGAATGAGGGTGAAGTACCGCCGGGTACTCGCGTGTTCGGCAGGGTCACCAACGTCAGCTCTGCGAACTGAGGGCAGCCCGGCTCACTGACCGAAATCCGGCGTCGGCTCCGAGGGCCGCGAGAATCAAGTTGGCGAGGTTTTCGTAGTTGCCGTCGAAGTGGTGACCCCCTTTGAGCCTGACGCTGCGGGCCAGCCCGGTGCTCAAGGCAGCGCACAGACTGTCTTTCTCGTCCTCGCCGTAGAGGCAGAGCATCTTGCGTCCACGCAACTTCTCGACGTCTGGCAAAACGGCCGACTCATCCACTTTTCCCCCAAGCCCTTCGCTCAAATGAAACTCGAAGCTGGTGTGCTGACCCAGCCCTGGAAAGGCCATCATCTCGACCTTTTCCAGCAGGGCACCTGGCAGCCGGTTCGCCAGCGCAGGCAGCACGTCGGCGCCGCGCGAGTACCCGACGAGCACCACTCGATCGACCTTCCACTTGTCGGAATAGTGGCTGATCACGCCCCAGATCCTTCGCCCCCTGCTCTGGTGTTTTCCTCAACCAGAAGTACTTGAGCGAGTCGAGGCCCACGACCTGATAGCCCTTCGCAGCGAAGGCCGCGGCGACCGATCGATCGGCTGGCGTCGCACGCTGATGTCGGAGTCGGCGACGCGCTCGATCAGGCCATAGGCCTTGCGGAACGCCTGGCTCTCTCCGATGGTCTCTGAGTCACGGGCACTGCTCGCCACCGCCGAACGAAGCCGCTTGAGTTCCTGGCTCAGCCGTCGATGGCTGACCGCCCTCTCGACCGTCAGCACCAGCACATCGTCTCGCACAGGCTTACTGATGAAGTCGTACGCTCGCAGAACTCAAGGCCATTCATCCCCGGCATGTTGATGTCGGTGATGACGGCGTCGAAGTCGACGCTCTCCAGCAAGCTGAGCGCTTCATGCGCGGAGCGAGCCCATTGCGAGGCCCAACCGTGGAGCTCGAGCACTTTCATGGCGAGCGCGCCCATCGCCGAATCATCTTCTACGATGAGAATGCGGGAATTCATGAACGACGGCCTTGGCGTGCCGGTACCGAGGGATGGATGCGCTGCGAAAGTGGCAAAGGCCAATCCGTCAACTCACCTTGGGGTAGCCGTCGATTCGACCCTTTGCGAGGTCTGCGCCGAAGTTCTGCAGGAACTCGAGCTGGTCGGGCAGTGAGCACCCGAACTCCCTGGCCTCGGCGATCGCTCGGTCCGCAGGCCAGCCTTCGACCGCCATTCGATACGCGGCCACCGCCACTCCTGTTCGGCCCTTGCCCGCCTGACAGTGCACGTAGCAGGGGCTGTTCCTCGCGTTCGTGGCGAAGTCGAGGAACTGCTTGACCTGCTTTTGAGTGGGCGCCGAGTTGTCGAGGATCTTGACGTTGAGCGTGTTCAGTCCTGCGGCTTTTCCCGCCTGCGCGTCGTTCGTTCCCTCGAGCGTCAGGTCGACGATGCCCTTGAAGCCCTGCTTCGCCAGCTTCTCGTGGCCCCTGGGGTCATCGATGCGCGACCCACGCGTCAGCCCCTCTGAAACCGTGAACTCGTATTTCGAGACCGGGTACCGAAGACCCGACAGCTCGACGACGCCGACGAATTCCGCGCCCAGCGTCGCCCCGGTATTTCTGAG